>CAJFKV010000008.1 GCA_904387055.1 Candidatus Heteroruminococcus faecigallinarum
TCTACTACCACCTGTACCACGGAATGTTCGAGCTTTCCTAGGGACTGCGGGGTAAAACAAGGGGGCGCCTCCTTCGCAGGAGGCGCCCCCCTTTTGCCGCTACTGGGGAAGGTGACCGGAGCCCTCCGCCCCGGTCAAAAACGCCCTGCCGGGACACGGTGTCCCGACAGGGCGCAGGAAGAACAAAGGGAGCGGCGGGAGCCCTCGGGCAAGGGAGGGCCCCGCCGACGTTGCAAAAAGGGAGGGCCTGCAGGGAAAAGCCCCCGAAATGCCGAAAGAAACTACGCCCCGGCCAGGGCGGCGGCAGAGACGGCTTGCCGGCCGGCCAAACGGCTGTGGACCTGCTTCCGCACCTCCTGGGGGGAGGTGTGGAGGACCACCGCCAGTTCCCCATAGACAAGCCGCTCGGCCAGGCGGAGGTACCGTTCATCCACCTGGCCCAGATGCCGCTTTCGGTCTTCGGCCTGGGCCTGCTTGACGGTGCATTCCTTCAGCAGCATCAGCAGGTCCTCCAGGCTACCGGAGGCAAGCTCCTGGTAATGGGCGGCCAGGAGATGGACCTTGGAGGTGGAGAAGAGATCTGGTTCCAGCCGGTCCAGGGCATCCAGGCAGGCCGCGGCCTCTTCGCCGGTCATGATGGGGCGCAGGTGAGCCGGCCCGTCCACCGGGACATAGATGGTTTCGCTGCCCGTTTGGAACACGGGGGACAGGGTATAATACAGCTGGCGGGGCTGGCCGCTGCGGGGAAAAAAGCGGGAGCCAATCTCCTCCACCCGGCAGACGCCCTGCCGCTGGTACACAACATAGGATCCTACGGGGAACATCCATCTTCTCCTTTCTTCTGGACGCCGGTGCCCAGCCATATTCTTTTGCCGCAGTAATACTTGGCGGCGATCCGCTGCTGAAGGGCCTCGTCCAGGGAGGCCAGGCGGGCTTCGGCCCGGCGGCGGGAGGCGTCCTGCTCTTCTCGGCTCTGGCAGAAGGTGCAGCCCGCCCCCTTGCAGCCGGACAAGGCCAGGCGGGAACAGCCCAGCCGCTCGGTGAGGTAGATGCAGTCGGGCAGTTCCTGCCAGGAAGTGTCCGCCGGCAGGCGGCGGTGAGACATGGCGATCCACTCCTTTCCACGGGGGACAACCGGCGGGGTCACTCCTCCAGATAAGGGCCGACGGGCTGGTTGTTGTACTGCTTTTTGATCTTGATGACCAGGGAGCCGTCCGGCTGGGCCGCTTCCTCCAGGATCCGGTAGGGAATCCGGCGGCGGTCCATCAGGTCCCGGTAGTGGTCGTATTCCTGCCGGACAGCGGCGGCGACAACATCGGGGGGCATGGGCTCCCGCACCTGAAAATGGACGGTCTGCTCCAGGCAGGCGGCTTGAATGCGTTTCACAACAAATCCTCCTTGTCACGGCCTTATGGGGAGGCCGGGTCCTGTCCGCGGCAGGTTTCGGGACGGTTCCCGAGGACGGCGGACCGGCCAAGCGCGGTCCAGGGCGCCAGGCCTTTTCTTTAGTATACCACAGTTGTGAAACATTTCTCAAAGGCGATTATCCACAAAAATATACCCACTGTTAAACGATGAAACCGCCCAAATCCGCCGGGAGGGGACAGGGTTTTCCGGAAAAGAAACCGGATAGGGAGAGAGTTTTCCTTGTATCCCGTTCCATAGAGGGGTATAATACAAGAAAGGGGCATGCCCCGGGACAGCCAGCAAGAAGGACCGAGAACACAAGGAGGCAGAAACCATGAAATTCTATATCTGTAACCATTGCGGCAACATCATTGCCTATGTGCGGGACAAGGGGGTCCCGGTGGTCTGCTGCGGAGAAAAGATGCAGGAACTGGTCCCCGGCACCACCGACGGCGCGGTGGAGAAGCATCTGCCGGTCATCACCCGGGAGGGGGAGAAGGTGACGGTGGCAGTAGGGTCGGTGGCCCATCCCATGGTGGAGGAGCACTGGATCCAGTGGATCGCCCTGGAGACCACGGGGGGCAACCAGCGCAAGGAGCTCCATCCCGGCGACGAGCCCAAGGCGGTGTTCCTGGTTCCGGAGGAGGACGAGATCGTTGCCGCCTATGAGTACTGCAACCTCCACGGCCTGTGGAAGAAATAATCGGCAGCCCATGCCGAGAAAAAGGGGGGCGGCTTCCCCGGGAAGCCGCCCCCCTTTTTTGCAAAAAAAACCGGGAACGGCGGGCGCCGTTCCCGGGATGACCTTCTGCCGCTAGGCCGGATGGGAGAACCGGGCGTAAAGACCGGCCCGCTCCAGGGCGTTGCGGAAGATGGGAGCCAGGATCATGGCCACCACCACCGCAAAGACCGCGTTAATGCCGGAGGTGACAAACTTAATGGCACAGCTGGCCACCGCCGCCTGGAAGCTGCTCCCCGCCAGAAGAAGGGCCAGCATGCTCTTGCCCAGATGGAGGATCAGGTAGAGGACCGACCCGGAGATGGCTCCCGCCAGGTTCCACCGGCGGTCCTTGCCTTCCCGGCCGCCCAGATGGGAGACAAAGCCGCAGCAGGCCCCCATGAGGAAGAAGAGGAGGGTAGTGGGGGCGCTGGAGACAAAGGCCGGGTCGCTGAGGTCGTAGAGCATCGACCCGATGCCGGCCGCCAGGCCGCCCCGCCATCCCCCGAAGAGGAGGCCCGCCAAGAGGCAGAGGGCGTTGCCGGTTTTCAGCTGGGTGGGGCCGGCCGGGGTGGGGATGGGGCCGATCTTCAAAAAGGCGGTGGATACAAAGATGATGGCGGCCATCAGCCCCACCAGGACCAGGTCGTAGACGGTGATTTTTTTGGACATACGCTCATTCCCTTTCTTGCAAAGTACGGTTCCAAACGGCAAGAAGGGGGTGGGCCGTCCTGCCGGCTACAGAGGTTGATACTGCTGGGGAAGCTCCCGATGGGTGAGCCATTCCAGCGTCCGCTCCAGCATGACGCCGTAGCGGGGGTCGGGGGAGTAGCTGAAGGTGGTCTTGATGGTGAGCTCCACATACCGGGTGGCCCGGTCCATGGCCATGGGCAGGCTGTCCCCCATGAGAAGGGAACCGGTGAGGACGCTGGCAAAGATGTCCCCGGTGCCCGGGTAGGAAACCGGGACATACTCCCCCACCGCCTTCCAATAGGCGTTCCGCTCCCGGTCGTATCCGATGTTGGCATACTCCCCCGCAGCCAGGGTGACCCCGGTCACCACCACATTGGCGGGGCCCTTCTCGCTCAGGCGGGCCAGCATGCTCTTGGCCTGGGAGGAGGTGAGGGGAGCGTGGGAATATTCCTGCCCCAGCAGCATGGAGGCCTCGGTGAGGTTGGGGGTGATGATGTCCGCCTGGGCCACCAGCTCCCCCATCCGGGAGCGCATCTCCCGGGTGTAGGTGCGGTAGGGCTTGCCGTGGTCCCCCATCACCGGGTCCACCACCGCCAGACCGTGGGGGTAGGCGGCGAAGAACTCCATGCAGTGGTCGATCTGGTTCACCGAGCTGAGAAAGCCGCTGTACACACAGTCAAAGTCCAGCTCCAGCTGCTGGTAGTGGTGAAGGCAGGGGATGGTGTAGTCGGTCAGATCCCGCATCACCACCTCCCCCAGGCCGCCGGTGTGGGTGGAGAGGATGGCGGTGGGCACCGGGCAGACCTGCACCCCCATGGCGGAGAGCACCGGCAGGATCACCGTGAGGGAACACCGGCCAAAGCCGGACAGGTCGTGGATGGCCGCCACACGCATGGGCCGCTGGTTCATAGGACAATTCCTTCCCTTCGTCAAATAGGATACGCCCTCACTCTTTCCGGCGCAACCGGGAAGGGAGGGTCCGTTTTTTTCACAAATTTAAGCATACCGCCCAGAGAGACCCCTGTCAAGACAGAGGATTCCCGTCAGGATGCACTATCTTTTCCGGCGGGAGGGGAGCGACTTTTGGTGAAGGTGGGAAAAATGACCAATTTGGGAGGGGATGTGACCGTTTCATCTTGTGCTATTCGTAGAAAGATATCCTGGCAAATTGTTGCGGGGCTACGGATTTGACGGCGGGATACACTAAAGGTGCGGCGGCTGTACCGTGCAGAGATTGGCCGCCCCAGAAGGAGTGAATTGGGATGAACAAGCGTGTGGCGCCGGCCGTAACCGGCCTTGCCGTCACCATGGCGGTGGGCACCGCGGCCTACCTGGTGGCAAGCAAAACCATGCACCGCAACAGTTTTAAGCGGTCCGCCGGAAAGGCCCTGCGGGCGGTGGAGGGCATGGTGGACAACGTGGCTTCCATGATGAAGTAGCGGGGGAGGAGCGGCCGCCCTTTTTGCGGAAGGGGCGGCCGATCTTCCGCAAAAGGCCCCCCTTTCCCCGGCGGAACCCGCCCCACTGTCACCAAAGGGGCGGAAGCGGCGTAGGATGAACCAAACGGCCGCTTCTGCGGAGGAAGGGGGCTTTTGGTCCATGCGGAAAAAGATGTGCGGTTTTGGAGCGGGGGTGTGCTGCTGCTGCGGCGTCGCCTTTGCCATCGGCATCCTGCTGACGGTGTTTTTTCCCCTGAAGCTGCTGTTGTTCTTGTCCTCGGTAATCATTGTCCTATTGGGGCTGATTGCCATCACCAAATTGTAAAGACGGGGGTGCAGGCGATGAAAATTGTAGTGGTAAAAAGCCCGAAGCTGCTGTCGGGGCTGCTGCGGATCCTCTTCAAAATCAAGAAGGAAAATCCGGTTACATAGAGACCGCACAAAAAAATCCCCCGGAAGGGAGGAAGCCTTCCGGGGGATGGGGGTCGAGCGCGCCTCCAAGGAGGCTTTGGCTGAAACCGACTTGGAGAGGGCTCGACAGGGCCCAGCGCAGAAAATCCCAGGCACGGCAGGGGAACGGCTGTGAGGAAACAGCAAAAAACGCCTCCGCCTCCCGATCCCAGTTGGATGGATCGAGAGACGGAGGCGTTCAACGTCTCCGCGGTACCACTCTCGTTGCCGCCAAAAGAAGGCGACCTCTTGGGGGACTGTCGGGCTCTGCCTGCTTGGCTTAACAGACAATGCCGAACGCCCTTCCCTGTAACGGGGGAAACCCGGCCAGATCTACTAGGTGAGGAAACCGTTGGGCTGGCAGCTCGCAGGGCAGTGAACCGGGCGTTTTCTGCCGCCTTCCAGCAACTGGCGGCTCTCTGGAAGAAAAGAGGCCTGGTCTTGATCCTGGTCATCGCTATTGAGAGATTTCTGCTGTCCTTAATGATACACGACGAGGGGACAACTGTCAAGGGACCCGCCAAAAAAATTGCCTTCCAATAGGTGAATCTGCTGGATTTTTCAAAAAAGCTGGCGAAACAGACAGCCTCAAGAATTTCCGGTTTCCCAAAAGAAAAGCAGCTATCCCAAAAGCCCGGCCAGGTTTGCCGCCACAATCACCACAGCCAGGACAGCCAGCAGCAGGTAGTAGATCACCATGGGGCGGGGAGGACGCTGGCAGAGGGCGGCGGCCAGGTAGGCCAGCCACAGCCCGCAGGCGGCGATGGCCAGCAGGCTGCTGCCCAGAATCGCGGTGAGGAAGAAAAGCAGGTTGACCAGCCGCATCCCCCGGGGGGATGTAAAGAAGGACTTGAGGGAGTTCATCGCGGGCTCCTTTCTGCGGATCGGGTCAGGACAAGGCGGGGACCAGCCCGTCCAGGTAGCCGTAGGCGGCCGGATCGGCCAGATACCACCCGCCGGAGGCACCGTCCACCACCCCTTGGACATAGTTGCCCTCCTCCGTGCCGGAGTCCAGGAAGAGATAGTGAAGCTCCTCCCCGTTCTGGTAGAGGGTGAGGGAGAGGACGCTGGCGCCGTCCGGGGCGGTGACCTCCTCCTCCAGGGGGACAAGCCCCTCCACATAGGCCTGTACCTGCTGCACCGCCTGGGAATCGCCGGTGGCCTGGGCCACCTTCTCGTCGTCGTCCGACCGGCTCACCCACAGGTAGGGCTCCGCCGGGAGCGGCTCCATGGCCGCAGCCTCCAGGGGCGGTACCAGGCTGTTCAGCAGGGCCAGGAACTCCTGGTTCCCCTCCAGCCAGGTGGATTCCGACCAGTAGGAATCACAGAGGATGGGGAAGGTTTCCCCCTCCGGGTCGGCAGGAAGGAGGTACAGGTTCAGCTCGCCGCCCGGCCGGGAGAGAAGAAGGGCGAAGGTGTTGCCGGCAATCTCCCCCTCTTCCCCGGCGGGAAGGGCATCCAGCTGGTCGAGGACCTGCTGCTGCTCTTCCCCCATGATGGTCCGGTCCCGAGAGCCGGAGGGCCCTTCCCGGGCCAGCAGCATGAGGGTATATCCCTCCTCCTCGGCGGACGAGGCGGAGGATTCCCCTGCCGAAGAGGACGCCCCCGAGGAGGGGGAGACCGCTTCCGGGGTGGACGCCCCCTGGGAAGAAGGGGCGGAACAAGCGGTGAAGGACAAGGCCAGGGCGGCCAGGGACAGGGCTAACAGTTGTTTCACGATAGAGGGACCTCCTTTAACTAGTCCGGTGGAATGGTCAGGGCAGCAGGCTGCTCAGATCGTCATAGGCGGCTTTGTCGGCCAGGTACCAGTCGGAGGGAACCCCTCCCTCCACCTCCTGGACGTAGTTCCCCTCCTGGGGGCCCATGTCCAGGAATAGGAAGGATCGTTCCTCCTCCCCCTCGTGGAGGGAAACCAGAAGAGAGTCGGACCAGGAGGGGATTTCCACCCCGTCTCCTGCCGGGACCAGCCCCTCCACATACCCCTGAAAACGGGCTACCGCCTGGGAGTCCCCCACCGACTGCCAGACCTCCTCCTCTCCCTGGGAGCCGCTCACCGTCAGATAGGGCGTGTCCGGCAGGGGTTCCAGAGCCTGGGGATGGAGAGGGGAGACCAGCCCGTCCAGCAGGGCAAGCAGCTCCCGATCCCCCTCCAGCCAGACCGGCTCCTGCTCCGCCAGGGAGGTTTTCTCCACCGGGAAAGGGCCTTCCGGCGGGTCGGCGGGGAAGCAGTAGGCGTCCAGGGTGCCTCCCGGCTGGGAGAGGAGGAGCCACAGGGTGGTTTCCCCCATCTCCTCCTCCTCCCCGGCGGGAAGGGCCTTTAGGCGGGAGAGGATCTCCTGCTGGAGGGAGTCGTCCTGGATGTACCGGCGGCGGGACCCGGAAGGGCCTTCCCGGGTCAGCGAAAGAAGGGAGACCTGCTCCTGTGCTCCTTCTTCCTCCACCGACTGGGAGGAGGAAGGGGGCGCGTCCTCCACCAGGGAGGAGGGCGCCGGGGCAGGGGCGCAGGCTGCCAGACAAAGAGACAAAACAACCAAAAATGGGAGCCGTTTCATGGGGAAGCCTCCTTTTCGGTAGAAAATCGCCTATGTCCATGGTTGCCTTCATTCTACCATTCCTGCTGCGGGAAGGCAAGGGGCGGGGAGTGGCAATCCATGGGGAAATGTGCTATGATAAATCCGTTATGCCAAGGATGGCGGAAGAGGAGGCGACAGGATGGACAAGCTGGCAGTGGGGATTCTGGCCCATGTGGACGCGGGGAAGACCACCCTCTCGGAGGGGATGCTCTACCGGCGGGGGGCCATCCGAAAGCTGGGGAGGGTGGACCATCGGGACGCCTTTCTGGATACCGACGCCCTGGAGCGGGAGCGGGGGATCACGATTTTTTCCAAGCAGGCGGCCTTTTCCCTGCCCACCCGCCACATCGCCCTTCTGGACACCCCCGGTCATGTGGACTTTTCCAGCGAGGCGGAGCGGACCCTCCAGGTGCTGGACTACGCCATCCTGGTGGTAAGCGGCACCGACGGGGTTCAGGGGCACACCCAGACCCTGTGGCGGCTGCTGGCCCGGTACCAGGTGCCCACCTTCCTCTTTGTGAACAAAATGGATCTGCCCGGCCCCGGGAAAGAGGCGCTGATGGAGCAGCTGCGCCGGCTGCTGGGGAGCGGCTGTGTGGACTTCTCGTCCCCTGGGGAGGAATGGATGGAGGAGGCGGCCCTCTGCGACGAGGAGCTGATGGAGCGGTATCTCTCCACCGGGCTGGTGGAGGATGGGGATGCCGCCGCCTTGATCGCCAGGCGGCAGCTCTTTCCCTGCTATTTCGGCTCCGCCCTGCGGCTGGAAGGGGTGGACCAGCTGCTGGAGGGGCTGGAGCGGTATACCCAGATCCCCCGGCGGCGGGAAGGGTTCGGCGCCAAGGTGTACAAGGTATCCCGGGACAGCCAGGGGGCCCGCCTCACCTGGCTGAAGGTGACGGGAGGGACCCTGCGGGTGAAGGATCTCCTCTCCCGGGAGGGGGAGGCCCCCTGGAAGGAGAAGGTGGACCAGATCCGCCTCTACTCCGGGGCCAAGTACCAGGCGGTGGAGGAGGCCGGGCCGGGGACGGTCTGCGCTGTGACCGGCCTGAGCCGCACCGCCCCCGGGGAGGGCCTGGGGACGGAGGCGGATTCCCCCTTGCCGGTGCTGGAGCCGGTCTTTGCCTATCAGGTGATCCTCCCGGAGGGCTGCGACCCCCACACCGCCCTGGGCAAGCTGCGGCAGCTGGAGGAGGAGGATCCCCAGCTCCATCTTGTCTGGAACGAGGCCCTGGGAGAGATCCACCTCCAGCTGATGGGGGAGGTGCAGCTGGAGATCCTGGTCCGCCTTTGCCGGGAGCGGTTCGGCTTGGAGATCTCCTTCGGCCCGGGGAAGGTCCTCTACAAGGAGACCATCCTGGAGCCGGTGGAGGGGGTGGGCCACTTTGAGCCGCTGCGCCATTACGCGGAGGTCCACCTGATCCTGGCGCCCGCCCCCCGGGGCAGCGGCCTGCGGATCGCCACCAGCTGCAGCGAGGACCAGCTGGACCGGAACTGGCAGCGGCTTATCCTCACCCACCTGGGGGAGAAGGAGCACCTGGGGGTGCTCACCGGATCCCCCATCACCGACATGACCATTACCCTGGCGGCGGGCAAGGCCCATCTGAAGCACACCGAAGGGGGCGACTTCCGCCAGGCCACCTACCGGGCGGTCCGCCAGGGGCTGCGGAAGGCCCATTCCATCCTGCTGGAGCCCTGGTACCAGTTCCGGCTGGTCCTCCCGGCCGACCAGGTGGGCCGGGCGATGGCGGATATCCAGCAGATGGGGGGCCGGTTTTCCCCTCCCCAGCTGGAGGGGGAAGAGGCAGAGCTGCTGGGAAACGCCCCGGTGGCGGCCATGGGCAACTACCAGCGGGAGGTGACCATCTACACCAAGGGGCGGGGGAGGCTCTTCTGCTCCCTAAGCGGCTACGAGCCCTGCCAGCACCCGGAAGAGGTGATTGCCGCCGCCGGGTACGACTGCCAGCGGGACCTGGACAACCCGGCCGACTCGATCTTTTGTGACCATGGGGCCGGGGTCGTGGTCCCCTGGGACCAGGTAGAGAGCCGGATGCACCTGCCCAGCGTCCTGCGGCCGAAGGAGGCGGAGCTTCGCCCCCTGGAGGGCCCCGCCCTCCGGCCGCGGGAATACAAGAACGCCCGGGAGGAGGACCGGGATCTGGCCGCCATCTACCAGCGTACCTACGGGGAGGGAAGCTGGCAGCCGCCGCCTCCCCCCCGGACCCAGGTGCGGGAACGGACGGCGGAGCTTTCCTTCGACCCCAACGAAGGGGGGAAGGACTACCTGCTGGTGGACGGGTACAACATCATCTTTGCCTGGGACCAGCTGAAGGAGCTGGCCCGGGACAACCTGGACGCCGCCCGGCAGGCGCTGATGGACATCCTGGCCAACTACCGGGGCTTTGTCAACTGCGAGGTGATCCTGGTGTTTGACGCCTACAAGGTCCACCGCAACGCAGGGGAGGTGGCCCGCTACCACCAGATTTATGTGGTGTACACCCGGGAGGCGGAGACGGCGGACATGTACATCGAGCAGGCCACCTATGAAATCGGGAAGAAGAACCGGGTGCGGGTGGCCACCTCCGACGGGATGGAGCAGCTGATTATCCTGGGCCACGGGGCCCTGCGCCTCTCCGCCCGGGCCCTGTGGGAGGAGGTCTGCCAGGTGAACGGCCAGATTGCCCGGATCATCGAGGAGCGCCGCCAGTCCGACCAGCTGGGCCGCCGCCACGTCTCCCTGCCCCTGGAGAAGGAGGACGAAGCCCCCCAGGGAAGAGGCAAGACCTCTTGACCGTCCCTCTGCCCCCGCCGTTCCCCGTCGGGCGGGGAACGGCCCCTTGACAAAACCGCCCCGGTTCCCATGGGGGAACCGGGGCGGTTGCCGTTGGCGTTTGTATTTTCCTCGCCAGGGGGAGCAGGGCTTTTAGGCCCGGGGCTCCTTGATGGCAGCCTGAGCGGCAGCCAGACGGGCGATCGGCACGCGGTAGGGAGAGCAGGACACATAGTCCAGGCCGGTCTTGTGGAAGAACTCCACAGAGGACGGATCGCCGCCGTGCTCGCCGCAGATGCCCAGCTTCAGAGTGGGCTTGGTCTCGCGGCCCAGCTTGGCAGCCATGGCCACCAGCTTGCCAACACCCTTCTGATCCAGACGGGCGAAGGGATCCTGCTCGTAGATCTTCTTGTCGTAGTAGGAGCCCAGGAAGGCGCCGGCGTCGTCACGGCTGAAGCCGAAGGTCATCTGGGTCAGGTCGTTGGTACCGAAGGAGAAGAAGTCGGCCTCCTTGGCGATCTCATCGGCGGTGACAGCCGCTCTGGGGATCTCGATCATGGTACCCACCTTGTAGTCCATCTTGATGCCGGACTTGGCGATGATCTCGTCGGCAGTCTTGACCACGATGCCCTTTACATAGGCCAGCTCCTTCACCTCGCCAACCAGAGGAATCATGATCTCGGGGACCATGGTCCACTCGGGATGCTTCTTCTGGACAGCGATGGCGGCCTCGATGACGGCCTGGGTCTGCATCTCGGCAATCTCCGGATAGGAAACAGCCAGACGGCAGCCGCGGTGACCCATCATGGGGTTGAACTCGTGGAGGGAAGCGATGACAGCCTTCAGATCGGCGGTCTCCATCTTCATCTCCTTGGCCAGGTTGGCGATGTCCTCCTCGTCGGTGGGCAGGAACTCGTGGAGAGGCGGATCCAGGAACCGGATGGTAACAGGGTTGCCTTCCATGGCCTCGTAGATGGCCTCAAAGTCCCCTCTCTGCATGGGCAGCAGCTTGGCCAGGGCGGTTCTTCTCTGCTCCTCGGTCTTGGAGACGATCATCTCCCGCATGGCGGGGATCCGGTCGGCGTTGAAGAACATGTGCTCGGTCCGGCACAGGCCGATGCCCTCGGCGCCGAACTTCATGGCCTGGGAAGCATCTCTGGGGGTATCCGCATTGGTGCGGACCTTCATCTGGCGGAACTCGTCGGCCCACTTCATCAGGGTGTCAAAGTTGCCGGAGATGGAAGCGGGAACGGTGGGAATGGCCTCGCCGTAGATGTTGCCGGTGGTGCCGTCCAGAGACAGGTAGTCCCCTCTCTTGATGGTCTTGCCGCCCAGGGTGAAGTACCCCTCTTCCTCGTGCATCACGATGTCGCCGCAGCCGGCCACACAGCAGGTGCCCATGCCGCGGGCCACAACGGCAGCGTGGCTGGTCATGCCGCCGCGGACGGTGAGGATACCCTCGGACACGTCCATGCCGTGAATGTCCTCGGGAGAGGTCTCCAGGCGGACCAGCACAACCTTCTCACCCTTCTCGGACATCTCCACCGCCTCGTCGGCAGAGAAGACCACCCGGCCGCAGGCAGCGCCGGGAGAGGCGGGCAGAGCAGAACCGATGGGGGAAGCGGCCTTGAGGGCCTTGGCGTCAAACTGGGGATGGAGCAGAGCATCCAGCTGCTTGGGATCGATCATCAGCACGGCCTGCTTCTTGTCGATCATGCCCTCGTTCACCAGGTCAACAGCGATCTTGAGGGCGGCGGCAGCGGTCCGCTTGCCGTTACGGGTCTGGAGCATGAAGAGCTTCTTGTTCTCGATGGTGAACTCCATGTCCTGCATGTCGTGGTAGTGCTGCTCCAGCTTGTTGGCAATGGTGGCAAACTGCTCGTACACCTCGGGCATGACGGTCTTCAGCTCGTCGATGGTCTGAGGAGTGCGGATGCCGGCCACCACGTCCTCGCCCTGGGCGTTCATCAGGAACTCGCCGTAGAGCTTCTTCTCGCCGGTGGCGGGGTTACGGGTGAAGGCCACGCCGGTGCCGGAATCGTTGCCGGTGTTGCCGAAGACCATCTGCTGCACGTTGACAGCGGTGCCCCAAGAGGAGGGGATGTCGTTCATTCTTCTGTAGTAGATGGCGCGGGGGTTGTCCCAAGAACGGAAAACCGCCTTCACAGCTTCCAGCAGCTGCTCCTTGGGGTCAGAGGGGAAGTCGGTACCCTTCTGCTCCTTGTAGTAGGCCTTGAACTTCTGGACCATCTCCCGCAGGTCGGCAGCGTCCAGCTCGGTGTCCATCTTGACGCCCTTCTTGGCCTTCATCTCGTCGATGATCTCCTCGAAGTTGTGCTTGGGCAGCTCCATTACCACGTCGGAGAACATCTGGATGAACCGGCGGTAGGAGTCAAAGGCGAACCGCTCGTTGTTGGTCAGCTTGGCAAAGCCTTCCACCACCTCGTCGTTGAGGCCCAGGTTCAGGATGGTGTCCATCATGCCGGGCATGGAGGCGCGGGCGCCGGACCGGACCGAGACCAGCAGGGGATTGCTGGGATCGCCGAACTTCTTACCGCTCAGCTCCTCCAGGCCGGCCAGGTTCTGGAAGATCTCCTCCACAATCTCGGGGGCGATGGTCTTGTTGTCCTCGTAGTAGCGGGTGCAGGCTTCGGTGGTGACGGTGAAGCCCTGGGGAACAGGCATCCCGAGGACGGTCATCTCGGCAAGGTTCGCGCCCTTGCCGCCCAGCAGCTCCCGCATGGAGCCGTTGCCCTCGGAGAAGCGATAGACATACTTCATTTTTACTCGTACCTCCCAAAATGGATTCTATTCAAACAATCTCTCCCTCTCCGTGTTGATGGGGAGATGATTTTTGACAAGGAAAAAAGACCCCTTCATGCCTCTGCCGCTGCTGAACGCCGGACAGCGCGCATATAGTAAAAGGAAGGAGATGGGCAGATACCCATCTGAATTATAACAGATGCTGTGACAAGTTACCAGATATAACTTGCTTTTGCCGAAAATTTTTTCTTCAAAAAGACGGAGGCTGGGTAGGTTATCCCCTTGCAAAGAATGGAGAAACTTGCGATAATAAGAGTGTAGCCCAAAGACGGCTCAAAATCAACTGTTCCTCTCGAATTTTGCAAGTTATACTGCAAAACCGCCATCGTGACGGATGGGCTTTTATGGAATTTAACGGTGCGGTTTTTTGGAACAGCCGAAAGGAGGAGCCTTGGATGAATCGCTGTGCTGTTTTGCTGGCGGCCGGAAACGGCACCCGGATGAAGAGCGCAGGGCCCAAAGTATTGGGCGAGGTATTGTTTAAGCCCATGATTTGCTGGGTGGTGGACAACTGCCGGGAGGCGGGGATCGAGGATCTCTGCGCGGTGGTGGGCCAGGGGGCCGAGGCGGTTTGCGCCGTGCTGCCCCAGGGCTGCCAGACGGTCTACCAGGCCCAGCGGAAGGGGACCGGTCACGCGGTCCTGTGTGCAAAGGACTATCTGGAGCGGCACCGGGGGCAGGATGTGCTGATTGCCTGCGGAGACGCTCCCTTTGTGGCGCCCGAGGTAATTGCCCGGGCGCTGGAGGCCCACCGGCGGGAGCAGGCGGCGGCAACGGTGATTACCGCCCTGCTGGAGGACCCCTCGGGCTATGGACGGATTGTCCGCAGCAAGGAAGGGGCGCTGGAGGCCATTGTGGAGGAGAAGGACGCCTCCCCCGCCATCCGGCAGATCCGGGAGGTGAATTCGGGGGCTTACTGGTTCCAGGCGGATGCCCTTCTGGAGAGCCTGGAGCAGCTTCGGTGTGCCAACAGCCAGGGGGAGTACTACCTCACCGACACGGTGGCCATCCTCCGCCGGGAAGGGCGGAAGGTGCAGGCCTGCCTGGCGGGCGACCAGTATACGGTCATGGGGGCCAACGATCGGCGGGGCCTTCAGCGGCTCAACGAGATTGCCCGCCGCCGGGTGCTGGACCGCCTCCTGGACGAGGGGGTGGACATCCCCTTTGAAGACGGCGTCATCGTCGGGCCGGAGGTTCAGGTGGGCCGGGATACCCGGCTGCTGCCGGGGACCGTCCTGCGGGGGCGGACGACGGTGGGCGAGGGCTGCGTCATCGGGCCCCGGGCCCAGGTGGAGGAGTCCCAGATCGGCGACCGGTGCCAGGTCCGGGATACCTACCTTCTTTCCTCGGTGCTGGAGGAGGGGGTGGAGATCGGCCCGTACTGCCGGGTCCGGCCGGGGAGCCGGATTGGCAAGGGGGTCAAGATCGGCAACTTTGTGGAGGTGAAGAATTCCCAGCTGGGTGAAGGGACCAAGGTGGCCCATCTCACCTATGTGGGGGATTCGGACGTGGGCAGCCGGGTCAACTTCGGCTGCGGGACGGTCACCGTCAACTACGACGGCTTCCACAAGCACCGCACCACCATCGGGGACGATGTGTTTGTCGGCTGCAATGCCAACCTGGTGGCGCCGGTCACCATCGGGGACGGCAGCTACATCGCCGCCGGCTCCACCGTGACGGTGGATACCCCGGCGGACGCTCTCCTCATCGCCCGCAGCCGGGAGACCATCAAGGAGGGCCGCGCCGCCCAGATGCGGAAAAAAGCCGGCTGCTAGGCGGGCGGCCGCAGCCGAATCGGAATACAGCAGAGGCCCCCGACAAGGGCCGCTGTAGAAAAGGATACGGACGGGAATCAAAAAAGGGATCAACAAGAGAAGGGAAGTAATCTGGTATGAATATTCATGGCAAAGAGATTAAGATCTTTACCGCCAACGCCACCCCCGAGGTGGCCGGGGAGATCGCCAAGCACCTGGGTGTCCCCCTGGGCAAGAGCGAGGTGAAGAAGTTCTCCGATGGAGAGATCGCCGTGTCGATCAACGAGTCGGTGCGCGGATCGGACGTATTCGTGGTGCAGTCCACCTGTGCCCCGGTGAATACCAACCTGATGGAGCTGCTCATCATGATCGACGCCTTCAAGCGGGCTTCCGCCGCCAGCATCACCGCGGTGATGCCCTACTTCGGCTATGCCCGCCAGGACCGGAAGGCCAAGGCCAGAGATCCGATCTCCGCCAAGCTGGTGGCCGACCTGATTACCGAGGCGGGGGCCGACCGGGTCCTCACCATGGACCTCCACGCCGCCCAGATCCAGGGCTTCTTTGACATTCCGGTGGACCACCTGCTGGGCGTGCCGATCCTGAGCCCCTATTTTGCCGAAAAGTTCAAGGGCCACGATCCCGACGAGATCGTTGTGGCCTCCCCGGATCTGGGGTCGGTGGGCCGTGCCCGGAAGTTTGCCGAGCGGATCGACGCCCGCCTGGCCATTGTGGATAAGCGCCGGCCCAAGGCCAACGTGTCCGAGGTGATGAACATCATCGGCGACGTGCAGGGCAAGAAGGTCATCATCGTGGACGACCTGATCGACACCGCCGGTACCCTCTGCAACGCCGCCGAGGCGATGATTGTGAAGGGCGGCGCCACCGAGGTATACGCCTGCGCCACCCACGGGGTGCTGTCCGGCCCGGCTCTGGAGCGGCTGGAGAAGAGCCCCATCAAGGAGCTGGTGCTGCTGGATACCATCCCCCTGCCCAAGGAGGCCAACATGAACCGGATCACCCAGCTTCATGTGGCGTCGGTGTTTGCCGAGGCCATCGGCCGCATCTATGAGGATAAGCCTGTTTCTCCCCTCTTTGGTTAATCAACAAGACTCCCTTTTCAAGCCCGGCACCGCGGCGTGCCGGGCCGTTTTCTCTGCCCAGGAAATCCCCTTTTTCCCCTTGCCGGGGTGGTACACTGGAGGATGGGCGGAGCATCTTCATCGGCAAGGAAGGAAACAAGATGCTGGATTTTAAGAAGTGGATGACCACCCGGAGCACCGCTGCCCCCGCCCCCACCGGCCCGGTGGAATATCTGGTGGTGGGGCTGGGCAATCCGGGCGGCAAATACGACGGGACCCGCCACAACGTGGGCTTTGCCGCCCTGGACCGGCTGGCCCAGAAAACCGGCTGCCGGGTGGACCGGCTCAAGTTCAAGGGCTCCTGCGGCGACTGCATGATCGCCGGGAAGCGGGTCCTCCTCCTCAAGCCCTCCACCTTCATGAATTTGTCGGGGGAGTCGGTGCGGGAGGCCATGCAGTTTTACAAGCTGCCCCCCCAGCAGGTGATCGTCCTCTCGGACGACATCTCCCTGGAGCCGGGGCGGATGCGCATCCGCCTGAAGGGCAGCGACGGCGGCCACAACGGGCTGAAGAACATCATCTACCTCACCGGCAGCGACCAGTTTCCCCGGATCAAGATCGGTGTGGGGGCCAAGCCCCACCCGGACTACGACCTGGCCGACTGGGTGCTGGGCCATTTTTCCAAGGAGGACGGGGAAAAGGTGGGCCAGGTGCTGGAGAAGATTCCCCAGGCGGTGGAGCTGCTGATCCAGGGGAAGGCGGCCGACGCCATGAACTGTTTTAACCACTAAATCCATTGGACGCCCCAAGGAGGTGTACCGTCATGACCGGTCTGGACCAGCAGCTGCTGCGGCTGCCCCAGATGAAAACCATCCAGGAGGCCCTGGCCCGGGGGGAGACCCCGGTGCTGGCGGTGGGCCTGGCACAGATCCACAAGGCGGGGGTGATCCATGCCCTCACCCAGAACCGGGGCGCCCTGGTCATCACCCAGGACGAACCGACGGCGGTCCGGCTGAGCGAGGATATCGCCGCCTTCTTCGGGTCGGAGGAGCTGGTGATGCAGTACCCTTCCCGGGATTTCACCTTCCGGGAGCTGGAGGGGGCATCCCTGGAATATGAGCACGCCCGCCTGAAGGTGCTGGAGCGCCTGGTGGACGGCCGGTGCCACATTGTGGTGGCCTCGGCCGAGGCGGCCTGCCAGAAGACCATCCCCCCCGACGAGCTTCGCCGGCGGATGACCGTTCTGCGGCCGGGGGAGAGCTGGCCGGTGGACACCCTGGTGAAGCTCCTGCTGGAGGCGGGATACCAGCGGTGCGACCAGGTGGAGGGGGTGTGCCAGTTCTCGGTGCGGGGCGGCATTGTGGATTTTTATCCCCCCGACGCCGCCGACCCGATCCGGATGGAGCTGTGGGGGGACGAGATCGACACCATCGCCTCCTTCAAGGTGGACACCCAGCGGCGGGAGCAGAACCTGGAGGAAACGGTGATCTCCCCCGCCCGGGAGGTGCTCCTGGGGACGGGGGAGGAGGCTGTCGCCCTCCTGGAGCAGAAGAAAAACGCCCTGCGGGGACCTAGGGCCGCCGCCGCCCGGGCCCGGCTGGAGCAGGATATTGCCAAGCTGCGGGACGGGCTCTCCCTGGTGAGCGCCGACCGGTTTCTGGAGCTGGCCTATGAGCAACCGGCGATCCTCACCGACTATGCCGGGGACCGGCTCTGCTTTTTCTGCGAGCCGGCCGGCATCAAGGAAGGGCTGCGGGGGGCGCTGTGGCAGCAGGGAGAGGATATGGCCGCCCTGCTGGAGGAGGGCCTCCTGCTGCCGGGAACCGCCCCCTTTACCGAGGACTTTGACCGGATGCTCCAGGAGATGGAGCGGACCCCCGCGGTGCTGCTGGACAGCTTTCCCCGCAGCTATGGGGAGATCTCCCCGGCACACACGGTGACCATCGAGGCCAACCAGCTGTCGGTATGGAGCGGGGACATGGAGGTGCTGGTGGAGGACCTGCACCTGCGGATGGAGCAGGGGTACGCGGTGGCGGTGCTGGCCGGCACCGCCCGGGGGGCCGATGCCCTGGCCGCCGACCTGCGGGAGCACGGCATCCCCGCCCAGCGGATGGATGACCTGAGCCAGCGGCTGCCCCGGGTGGTCCAGGTGGCCCAGGGAGGGCTGCCCGCCGGCTTTGAGTATCCCCAGCTGGGCTTTGCCTGTATCACCAGCGGCCGGGTGCAGACCCGAAAGACTCCCCGCCAGAGCCGGAAGGCCAAGGAGCGGGGGGACCGGATCCGGAACATCGCCGACCTGACCCCCGGGGATTATGTGGTCCATGTGTCCCATGGCATCGGCATCTTTGAGGGGATCATCAAGAAGGAAGTGCAGGGGGTGGTGAAGGACTACCTGCGCATCCGGTATGGGGGAACCGACATGCTCTATGTGCCGGTGACCCAGCTGGACCTGGTCACCAAGTACATTGGCGGCCGGGAGGAAGGGTCCGTAAAACTGAGCCGGCTCAATTCCGGGGAGTGGAACAAGACCCGCCAGCGGGTGAAGAAAGCGGTCTCGGACATGGCCAAGGAGCTGATCGCCCTCTATGCCAAGCGGCTGTCCATCAAGGGATTCGCCTTTGACGAGGACAACGACTGGCAGCGGGAGTTTGAGGAGCGGTTCGAGTGGAACGAGACCGACGACCAGCTCCGCTGCATCCGGGAGATCAAGGAGGATATGCAGTCGGAGGTGCCCATGGACCGGCTGCTCTGCGGGGATGTGGGCTTCGGCAAGACGGAGGTGGCCCTGCGGGCCGCCTTCAAGTGTGTGCTCAGCTCCAAGCAGTGCGCCGTGCTGGTGCCCACCACCATCCTGGCGTGGCAGCATTTCCAAACCTTCCGCCGCCGGATGGAGGGATACCCCATCCGGATCGAGCTTCTTTCCCGCTTCCGGACCCCGAAGCAGCAGGCGGAGATCGTCCGCCAGCTGAAGACCGGGGAGGTGGACATCGTCATCGGCACCCACCGGCTGGTGTCCAAGGATATCCAGTTCAAGGACCTGGGCCTGTGCATCATCGACGAGGAACAGCGGTTCGGCGTGGCCCATAAGGAGAAGCTGAAGGAGCTGCGGGGCAATGTGGATGTGCTCACCCTCTCGGCCACCCCCATTCCCCGCACCCTGAATATGGCCATGTCCGGCATCCGGGATATGTCCATCATCGAGGAGGCCCCCCAGGACCGGCACCCGGTTCAGACCTATGTAATGGAGCACGACGACGGCATCCTGCTGGAGGCCATCAAGAAGGAGCTGCGCCGGGGCGGGCAGGTGTTCTATCTCCACAACCGGGTGGAGAGCATCGAGAGCTGCGCCGCCCGCCTGCAGCAGGCCCTGCCCGACGCGTCGATCCGCACCGCCCACGGCAAGATGGGGGAGAAGGAGCTCTCCCAGGTGTGGCGGAGCCTGGTGGAGCGGGAGACCGACATCCTGGTCTGCACCACCATCATCGAGACCGGGGTGGACGTCCCCAACTGCAATACCCTCATCATCGAGGACGCCGACCGGATGGGCCTCTCCCAGCTGTACCAGCTGCGGGGACGGGTGGGCCGCAGCGGCCGGCGGGCCTTCGCCTATCTCACTTTCCGGCGGGGAAAGGTTTTGTCGGAGGTGGCGGAAAAGCGCCTGTCCGCCATCCGGGAGTTCACCTCCTTCGGTTCCGGGTTCCGGATTGCCATGCGGGACCTGGAGATCCGGGGAGCGGGGGACATCCTGGGCAGCCAGCAGCACGGCCACATGGAGGCGGTGGGCTACGATCTGTACCTGCGGCTGCTGGGGGAAGCGGTGAGCGAGCAGCGGGGCGAGCCGGTGAAGAAATCCAACGAGTGCACGGTGGACATCCAGATCGGCGCTCATCTGCCGGAGGAATACATCGGAAACCTGTCCCAGCGGATCGACATCTACAAAAAGATCGCCGCCATCGAGAGCGAGGAGGACGCCCTGGATCTGACCGACGAGCTGATCGACCGGTTCGGCGATCCGCCCCCCTCGGTCAAGGGGCTGGTGGACGTGGCCCTCATCCGGGGCACCGCCGCCTCCCTGGGCATCCGGGAGATCAGCCAGCGGGGAGAATCCATGCTGCTCTATCCGGAGAGCCTGGACCTGGCCCGGATTGCCCCCCTGGCCAACGGGCTGCGGGGCCGGGTCATGGTGAACGCCGGCAGCAAGCCCTATATTTCGGTGAAGATGCTCCGGGGGCAGAACCCGGTGGACGCCATCCGGGAGATCCTGGCGGCCATGGGGGAAGAGACACCGCCGGAGGAAAAAGAATAGGCCTCCAGCCCCCTGTTTACAGAATGGATGTAGATTTTGTGGGGAAATGGGTGTATAATACCTCTTTAACCAGCCCCGAGCGGGCTTGGGATGGAATGAAAAGAGATTTTGGTTTAGGAGAGAACGGACATGAAGATTGCAAAAAAGCTGCTGGCCCTGGCGCTGGCCGGAACGATGGTAGCCTTTGCCGGCTGCGGCAGCACGGGACCCAGCTGGGTCGCAAGAAGCGGGGAGGATACCGTTACCGCCGGGACCTACCAGTATTTCCTCATTAACAGCTATAGTACCGCCGTCAACCTGGTGGCCGATCCCTACTCGGATGTGCTGGAGCAGGAGATTGAGGGGGTTCCTGCCAGCAACTGGATTGCTGACGAGAGCCTGATGGCCGTCCAGCGGATGCTGGCGGTGAAAAATCAGTATGCCGAGAGAGGAATGACCCTCACCGACGAGGAACAGGACCAGATCGACTCCTATACGGAGAACCAGTGGACCGTTTACCGGGACTTCCTGGGGGACAATGGGGTGAGCGAGGATGACCTGCGGGCCTACTATGCCAACAACTACATGACCAACAGCCTCTTCTTCCAGATGTACGGCGCAGGGGGCGAGCAGGAGGTCGGCGAGGAGGAGATCCGCTCCTACTTTGACGAGAACTACATCAACAGCAATTATCTGGTCTGTCCCAAGTTTGACCCCGAGACCTACAACAACCTGGATGAGGCCGGTCTGGCAGCTGCCCGGGCGGAGGCCGAGGGCTACTACAACCGGGCGCTGGCCGGGGAGAATTTTGACGACATCCTGGCCGACTGGGAACAGGCCAACTACACCGAGGAGGAACTGGCCTCCCACACCCACGATGAAGAAGGCGCCCACGACATGGTGGTGCCCAAGACGACCACCTATGTGCCGGAGGTGTTCCTCCAGCAGGTGAGCGAGGCGGAGGTGGGCGTGCCCATCTTCTTTGAGGATGATTTCTACTACTATGTGGCGGTGCGGAAGGATCTGACCGGCCCCGTAGCAGACAGCACCTACGAAAGCGCCCGGACCAGCATCCTCCTGGCGCTGCGGTCGGAGGACTTTATCGCTCTGTGCGACCAGTGGATTTCCCAGATGGAGATCGAGCTGAACCAGGAAGCCCTGGACACCTACACCCCCGATCGCCTGAACCTGGAGGCCCTGCTGGGCAACAGCAGCAGCTCCGAGGAAACTGCCGGCAGTCTGTCCCTTTCCGCGGTGGAAGGGGAGAGCGAGTCCTCTGCCAGCGCCAGTGACGCCGGCGAGGAGTCCAGCGAGAGCAGCAGTGAAGCGACCGATGGAGAGTCCGGCAGCGGGACCAGCGACGGTTCCAGCTCGGACAACGCTGGGGAGTAAATATCGACCCTTTCAGGAGAAAGGCCGGGCAGAGCGCCCGGCCTTTTCTGTTTGCCCCCTGCCGGAGAGGCGGACCCCTCCCCTTTGCCGCAAGGGGCGGGTGCCGGTCTGGGGCGGATTCTTCCTCCTCCAGGGGTCATTTTTCCCCTGCCGCCGCCTTTGAAGGGATACTCCCCCCTTTGAAGGGATTCTCCCGCCTTTGGAATCTGTAGGAACAGGGGGACTCCATACACCGGCGAAGAGCAGAACAGCTCCCTTGCTTCGGGAGGAGGAAAACCTAGAAAGGGTATAGGAAAAGGGCCGCCCGAAGGCGGCCCGAAGGGTTCTCAAAAGAGGTTGCTTTACAACTGGGGAAGCTGGGTGAAGATCATGGCACAGCACAAAAGAAGGGAGTACCCGCCGCATACCCACAGGTATGCCTGGCGGTATTTCTTTCCTTTGATGTGGGTGGCGATCAGCCCCAGCAGGATGCAGGTGACCGCCAGCCCCAGCACCTCGGCAATCAGCCGGACTTCCGGCACCCCCAGGGTAGGGATGGTGGGAGCCAGCAGGCTGGACACGGGGATCGCCACCAGATTGAAGATGGGCAGCACCACCAGCGGCAGTACCCCCACTGCAATGGCCGCGTGCCCTGTGTGGGCAAAGATCCAGGCCATCACCAGCAGGATGACAACGATGGCACAGCTTTCGATGGTCATGGACGGTCACATCCTTTGTTGTCTTGATAGGGATTAAAAGGCGTTGTTGAAGACCTCTTCCGCGCCGGAGGTGTCGTTGCTGACGACCAGGGCGGTGACGTAGCCGTTGGTCAGGACCTTGGCATTCTCGATCTTGCTCATCTCTTCCGGCCGGTAGTCCTCAAAGTTGGACCGGAGGGTATCCAGACGGTAGCCCACCATCTGCTCAATATACTCCATGCCGGCGTCGTCATCGGCCAGGAAGACCGCCACCTCGTCGGCCGAGCCGCCGGTGGCGCAGGTGTACACCTTGAAGTCCACCACCTCTTCCGGGTCGTATTCGTAGATGTTGGGCAGAACCTCCGCGCTCAGCTCCATCATCTCGTCGTCAAAGGTCATGGCGGCGTACATATCGTCGGCCAGCTTCTTCACGTCCACCGCGCTTTCCTGGGCGGCGGAGGAGGCAGGCGCTT
Organism: Candidatus Heteroruminococcus faecigallinarum; assembly: GCA_904387055.1. GTDB lineage: Bacteria > Bacillota > Clostridia > Oscillospirales > Ruminococcaceae > Heteroruminococcus > Heteroruminococcus faecigallinarum. Next base: position 22,531 of record CAJFKV010000008.1, read on the forward strand.
CGCTCTCTTCACTGTCCTGGGAAGAAGCCGCAGCCGTCGAAGAGGAACCCTCGGCAGCCGCCGAAGAGGACTCCCCGCCGCCGCAGCCGGCCATGGATAAAACCATCATCGCCGCCAGCAGCGCGGCAAGCCATTTTTTAGTTGTTTTCATTGGTAATTCCCTCCACGGTATGAGTTTTGAGATAATCAAACCATTTTGTATAGTAATCCACGCCGAAATGCATCCCGTCCTTGGGGCTTGCTTCGTCGGGCAGATTGCCGTTTTCGTCCTTGAAGGCCTCGGCTACATTGAGGTAGTAGACCTCCTTCTCCTTGGTGAGCTCCAGAAGAGCCTGGTTGTAACTGTCGATCTTGTCGTTGGAATACAGGGGATCGCTGGACTTGGCCGCCGTCACCGGCAGGATCGACTGCACATAGATGGTGGCGTCGGGATGGATAGCCTTCACCTCGTCGATCAGCTGGCCGTAGTACTCAATAAACTTTTCCTGGTTGATAAAGGCCACCCCGTTGGCGCCCTGCATGATGTAGATCTTTCCGGCGTCCACCTGGGCCAGGGCATCCAGCACCGAGACGGTTCCTTCGTCGGTCTTGATGACCTCCTTGTAGAGGATCGTCTCCGGGTTGATACCGGTATGGGCAATTACGGTGGCGTTATTCATTACCCCGTACAATTTGATCCCGTCGGTAATGGAGTCCCCCACAAAGACCGCGTCGTCAAAATAGCTGGTAGAGGCCCAGTCGCTTTCCGGTACCGGCTGGCCGTAGACCAGCTCCTGGGCAGCGGCCTGGCTTTCCTCCTGGGAAGAGGAGGAGTCCTGGGAGGCGGCCTCCCCCTCCGCCTCGGATACTTCGTCCCCCGAGGCGGCCAATACATCTTCGCTGCTGGAGGCCGACTGGGGCGAGGCAGAGCCCTGGGACATATTGCGGGTCAGCCGCTGGTCGTCGTAATGCTGCCACAGGGTCGCCCCCCCGTAGGAGATGGCTGCCACCAGGGCAATCAACACAACTCCCGCCAGAATGGGGCGCCGCCGCCGGCGGGAACGGTTGCTATATGGATAGCGGTAAGGCATAAATTCCGTACACTCCTTGTCTTCATCAGTCCAAACAATCGCTAAGCGTTCTCTTATTATACACCATCCCGCCCGCTTTGGAAAGAAGAAAAAGTGAACAATGCGTGAAAGGTTATTGCGGCGGGAAGCGGCCCTTGCCGGCGGACCCTTATACCCGGAGTAATCAACAGTTTCAACAGAGTTTTCCACATCGCCCTCCTCGCCAAATCCCCTGTTGACCCCGTTTTCTGCAAAAAATGTGTAAAATCCGAAGGATTTTGCACCGCCTCTGCCATTATACGGATAGTGTTATCCTCTTTCTGAGGAAAAGGCGGCGAAACCCCTTGACTTTTTTTTGAAGGGTTGCTATAATAATTGCTGTTACGCGAGGGTGGCGGAATGGCAGACGCACCAGCTTGAGGTGCTGGCGATGGCAACATTGTGTGGGTTCAAGTCCCATCCTTCGCACCAGGCCGGAGCAGAGGAAACTTTGCTCCGGTTTTTCTTTTGCCTGCGGCAGATAAGAAGCCGGCTGCCCGCGTTCTGCTCGGCGGGAAATGTCCTCGCGGCCGTGACCGGCCTGCCTGTGGGATCCTTCCCGGCGGCAGCCGTTTTGGATGGATGTTCCCCTGTCTTCTTGCACAAAGAGGCAGGGGGATGTTGTTGCCTTTTTGTGATTGAAATTGACTGAATATGATTGACTATGACTTATTAAGTGGTATAATAAAGGGCAGAATAAATTACAAATCAAAATCGATCAAAGGAGGGATCCCCATGCTGGCGGAAGAACGGTTGGCAGCCATTCTGGAGCTGGTGGAGGCCAGCGGCGCGGCCAGCGTTTCCCAGCTTTGCCAGGCGACGGGAGCGTCGGAAGCCACCATCCGGCGGGATCTGCTGCTCCTCAGCCGCCAGGGAAAGCTCACCAAGGTCCACGGGGGAGCCGTGGCGACGGGAGGGCGGTTCTCTTCCGAGGAGCCCGATCTGCCCACCAAGGCACGGCTCTCGGTGGAGGAGAAGGAGGCCATCGGCCGGTATGCCGCCTCCCTGGTCTACGACGACGATGTGGTCTTTCTGGACGCCGGCACCACCACCCTGGCCATGGCGGGGTACTTGGGCGATTCCCAGGCGTCCTTTGTCACCACCAGCATCGCCTGTGCCCAGCGCCTCAGCCAGCTGGGGCGGCAGGTCATCATGGTGGGCGGGCGGATCAAGCTTGGCACCGAGGCGATCATCGGCGCCGAGACTCTCACCTTTCTGGAGCGGTACAATTTTACCAAGGTATTCCTGGGGGTCAACGGCATCGCGGTGAAACAGGGGTGCACCACCCCGGACCCGGAGGAAGCCGCCGTGAAAACCAAGGCGGCGGATCAGGCCTACCTCACCTATGTGCTGGCCGATTCCAGCAAGTTTGGAAAGGTGACGGCGGCCACCATCCGGCCTCTGGAACGGGTGTGCATCATTACCGACCGGATTCCCGACGAGAGCTTTCGGGGCCGGGGGATTATCAAAGAAGTGGGAGGAAGCAGGGCATGATTTATACCGTCACCTTCAATCCCGCCATCGATTATGTGGTGCGGCTGGACCGGCTGCAGCCGGGGGCCATCAACCGCGCCCGGGAGGAATTGGTCCAGTTTGGCGGGAAGGGTGTGAATGTCTCCACCGTTCTGGGCAACCTAGGGGTGGAGAATGTGGCGATGGGTTTTTTGGCCGGGTTTACCGGGCAGGCGCTGGAAGAGGGCCTGTCCGCCGCCGGGATCCGCGCCGACTTTATCCATCTCAGCGAGGGGTTCACCCGCATCAATGTGAAGATCAAGGGCGGCGAGGAAACCGAGGTCAACGGCCGGGGGCCGGCAATTGGGAGGGGCGCCCTGGAGGAGCTCTTCCGCCGGCTGGACCGCCTGGCCCCAGGGGATTTCCTGGTGCTGGCCGGGTCGATCCCTGCCTCGCTGCCCAGCGACGTATATGAACAGATCCTCGCCCGGCTGGACGGCCGGGGGGTGCAGGCGGTGGTGGACGCGGAAGGGGAGCTCCTCTGCAAGGTGCTGAACTACCGGCCCTTCCTCATCAAGCCCAACAACCTGGAGCTGGGGGCCATCTTCGGCAGGGAGCTGCACGCTCCGGAGGAGATCCGAGACTGTGCCGCCGCCCTGCAGCGCCGGGGCGCCCGCAACGTGCTGGTTTCCATGGCGGGGGACGGGGCGCTCCTGCTGGACGAGACCGGCGCCTGCCACCGGATGCCTGCCCCCAAGGGAACCGTGCGCAATTCGGTGGGGGCCGGGGACTCGATGGTGGCAGGCTTCCTGGCGGGATGGCTGCGAACAGGCAGCTACCGGGAGGCGCTGCGGCTGGGCACCGCCGCCGGCAGCGCGACGGCCTTTGCCGACGGGCTGGCCACCCGGGAACAGGTGGAATCGCTGCTCCGGAAGCTGGAGCCGTAAACAAGGGCCTCAAAGGAGTAGTGGGACCCAGGAAGCAAAAAATCCATGGAGATAGAAAGGATGAAAAGGATGCGTATTACGGATCTGCTGCGGGCGGAGGGAATTTCTCTGCATGCCTCCCCCGCAGATAAAAACCAAGCGATCGATCTGCTGGTGACCTTGCAGGAGAAGGCGGGCAACCTGGCCGACCCTGACCAATACAAGGCGGACATTCTGGCCCGGGAGGCGCAGAGCACCACCGCCATCGGCAGCGGCATCGCCGTGCCCCATGCCAAAAGCGCCGCCGTCAAGCGGCCGGGGCTGGCAGCCATCACCGTCCCCGGCGGGGTGGAGTACGACGCGCCGGACGGGCAGCCCGCCACCCTGCTCTTCATGATTGCCGCCCCCAAGGACGGCGGGGATACCCATCTGGAGATCCTCTCCCGGATGATGGTGATGCTCATGGAGGAGGACTTCTGCCGCAAGCTGCTGGCCGCCAAGGATGTGGAGGAATTCCTGGCCGTTGTGGATGCCCAGGAAACGGCCAAATATCCCGACGAGCAGCCCGCCGCCCAGGAGGTTCCCGCCGAGGAAGCCCCCAAGGGGTACTCCATCCTGGCGGTAACCGCCTGCCCCACCGGCATTGCCCACACCTACATGGCCGCCGAGGCCCTGGAGAAGAAGGGGCAGGAGCTGGGAATCCCCGTCAAGGTGGAGACCCAGGGGTCCGGCGGGGCCAAGAACGTCCTCACCCGGGAGGAGATTGCCGGGGCGGAGGCCATTGTCATCGCCGCCGACAAGGACGTGGACCTGGCCCGCTTTGACGGCAAGCCTCTGCTGCGGGTGCCGGTGTCCGAAGGGATCCGCGCCCCGGAAGAGCTGATCCGCAAGGCCCCCCAGGCCCCCGTCTACCACCACGATGGGGGTGTCGTGGTGGAGGCGGCCGGGGAAGGAGTCGGCCGCCAGCTGTACAAGCAGCTGATGAACGGTGTCAGCCACATGCTGCCCTTTGTCATCGGCGGCGGCATCCTCATTGCCCTGGCCTTCCTGCTGGACGACCCGTCCATCGACTACGCCAACTTTGGCACCAATACTCCCCTGGCCGCCTGGTTTAAAAACATCGGCAACGCCGCGTTTAACGTGATGCTGCCCATCCTGGCCGGGTATATCGCCATGGCTGTCGCCGATCGCCCCGGCCTGATGGTGGGCTTTGTGGGAGGCTCCTTGGCGGTGTCGGGAGCGACCTTTGCCGCCCCTGCCGGCGATTCCGCCTCGGTGTCCGGTTTCCTGGGGGCCCTCATCGCCGGGTTTGTGGCCGGCTACCTGATGCTGGGCCTGCGGAAATTGTGCGACCGGCTGCCCAGGGCGCTGGAGGGCATCAAGCCGGTACTCATCTACCCGGTGGCCGGCCTACTGCTCATCGGCCTGTTCATGTGCTTCATCAACCCCTTCGTGGGCCTGCTCAACAACGCCCTGTACTCCGGCCTGGCCGCCATGAACGAGGGGAGCAAGGTGTTGCTGGGCTTTGTGGTGGCCGCCATGATGGCCATCGACATGGGCGGCCCCTTCAACAAAGCGGCCTACCTCTTTGGCACCTCTACCCTGGCCGCCGCCAACATCGCCGCCGGCGGCTCGGATGTGATGGCGGCGGTGATGATCGGCGGCATGGTGCCTCCCATCGCCATCGCCCTGGCCACCACCTTCTTCAAGAACCGCTTTACCCCCGAGGAGCGGAAATCCGGCCCGGTCAACTATATCATGGGCCTGTGCTTCATCACCGAGGGCGCCATCCCCTTTGCCGCCAGCGACCCCCTGCGGGTGCTGCCCTCCTGCATCGTGGGCTCCGGTGTGGCGGGCGCCCTTTCCATGATCTTTGGATGCGCATCCCCCGCCCCCCACGGCGGCCTCTTCGTCTTCCCGGTGATGCACAACGTTCTGGGGTATCTGGTTTCCCTGGTGGCAGGCTCCCTGGTGGGGATGGTCCTGCTGGCCGCCCTGAAGAAGAAACGGTCGTAAATCATCTCGACACCATTGCCGCTTGCAGCGGCTCGATCAAATAGAAAGGAAGAATCCGCCATGATCTCTGCAACCACCAAAGTGGTCAATCCCATGGGGATGCACATGCGCCCCGCCCAGCTTTTTGTCAAAACCATCACCCCCTACAACTGCGAGGTCACCATCGTGGCCAACGGCAAGGCCCTCAATGCCAAGAGCATTATGAACCTGATGGCCGCCTGCATCAAGCAGGGGACCGAGATGGAGATCCGCTGCGAGGGCCCCGATGAGGTGGACTGCCTCCATGCAGCGGTGGAGCTGGTGGAATCCGGCCTGGGGGAATAACCGTCCCAGAAGAAAAAACCGGGGAGGAACCGAGAAAAGGGTCCTCCCCGGTTTTTTTCTTGCGGCGGCGGGAGCGGGGGAGTATACTGGTGGTGCAGGGGAGGGGGCTCGGCGCTGTCCCTTTGCGGCGGATTGCCGGCGAGCCGGTGGGGGGAGATGCCCTCGTTCTGACCGTGCGGCTGGAGGAGGATGGTCGTTCCCGGGAGGAATCGATCCTTTCGGGCAACTCCATTTCGTAATATTTTTGCATTATATTACAAAATATCCTTTGGGGCGACAACAATCGTCTGGAAGACAGGGCCGTTTTGGGGGGGATTCCCCGGCCGGCAGGTTGGGGTGGGCCTTTGCCCGGAACAGGAATCCAACACAACGGAGGGAACGGGATGGAAGACAAGAAACTGGTAAGCTGCTTTGTCGGTTTGACCTTCTGCATCGCGTATGGGGTATCGGGAGCCCTCGTCGTCCTGGGGAGATGGGGGTATCAGGTGTACGGGTGGGTGCAGACACCGGCCCAGTGGGCGGCCAACCTCCCTTTTGCCCTGTATATTCTCTCGCCGGCCATTGCTTCCTATGGGACGCTGCGGCGGAGCGGTCGGGCGGTATCCTTTCCCCGATGGCTGGGGGCGGTGTTCCATGTGGAGAAAAAGGGCGCCCCCTATTTGTTTGTTGTGGCGGGGCTGGTTGTGTACTTCACCATCCATGGGATAGCCTTTGGACAGGTCCGGCTGTCCCTCCCGCTTTCTGCCTTCTTTCTTTCCCTGCCGGGGAATCTGATCATCGGCGGAATGGAGGAAGCCGGATGGTCGTACCTGTTGCAGCCGGCGCTTTGCAGGCGATGGGGCTATCTGCGCTCCTGCCTTCTTACCGGGGGGATCTGGATATTGTGGCATATCCCCCTCTTCTTCATCCCCGGAACCAGCCATGAGCAGGGGATGATCTCCTTCTGGATGTTTGCCGTGCAGTGCCTGTCTCTGCGGTTCTTCTTTGGGGCGGTCATCCAGCTGTGGGGGGAGAGCGCGGTGTTCCTCTGCGTGCTCTTTCATACCATGTTTAACGCGGCGTTCTCCGTCTTTGGCGCCATGACCACAACCTGGCGGGGGACGATGGGGGCGAACGGGGCGATTGTCCTCCTTTCTGCGGCAGCGGTGGCGATAAGCGGGAAACGATCGGCCAAAGCGTACGGAAAACACGGCGAGGGAGCCGGCTGACGGCGGGGAGCAGGTCGGAAAAGAGCAAAAAAGGACCGCCCCGTGGGGCGGTCCTCGTTGTTGGCGGCGGTTACGCCGCGGGATCGGCCGGAAGGTCGAAGGCCGCGGCCAGGCGTTCCTCGCCGCCGAAGAGATTGTTGTACTGGACCAGCTGGTAGTTGTGGATCAGCTGGGTGAAGGGGTTCTCCTCCAGATGGCTGTAGGCCTGGCCGGCCTGGTTGGTATAGCCCACAAAGGTCATGGCCGGCATCCAGGTGTGGAGATCCCACAGGAATTTGCCGTACTGGCTGGTGGGCAGCCCCGCGTACCGGAGGAGGTACTGCCCCAGGAAGTTGAGGCTGGTGTCCGCCAGCTGCTCCTCCGGCAGGTCATAGTTGGCCCAGATGACAAAGGGCACCCGGTACTTCCCCATGTACTTCTCCATCGGCACCGGGTCCCCCTCCTCCAGGCCGTAGGCCAGGTTGAGGAACTCCTCCTCCACCGAGGGCTGGTGATCCCCAAACATGAGGACGATCACCGGCTCGTCCAAGAGCTGGAAGTAGTCGACCAGGGATCGGAAGGCCTGGTCGGTTTCGTTGACCAGGGTGAGGTACTGCTCCCCCTGGGGGTACTGGCCGGGGCGGTCGGTCAGGGTGACCTGGGCCGGATAATCCTCCTGGGTGTAGCTGCCGTGGTTCTGGATGGTGACGTTGAAGACGAAGAGCCGCTCGCCCTCCTCCCGGTGGGTAAATTCCCAGATGATCTGCTCAAAGGAGGAGGCGTCGCTCACATAGCCGTGCTCCCAGGTGCGGGGTACGTCCATCTCCGCCTCGGACTTGAACTGGTCGAACCCCAGCCGGGGATAGGCCTGGTTCCGCTGCCAGGAGGTCCGCTCCCCCGGGTGGATGGCGATTGACCGGTAGCCCTGTTCCTTCAGCAGGGAGGCCAGGGAGGGGCTGTCCTGCAGGATGTACTGCTGGTAGGGGATGCTGCCCGAGGGGAGGAAGGCCATGGAGTTGCCGGTGAGGAATTCAAACTCGCTGGCGCTGGTTCCCGCGCCGAACACCGATGTAAAGGCGTGCCCCCATACAGCGTTGTCCAGGGAACGGATGTAGTCGGTGACGCTCTCGCTGAGGGACAGGTTCCCCCATTCCTCCAGGTCGGACCAGGACTCGTTCATGATGGCCACCACATGGGGCCGCTCCCCCTCCGGCAGGCCCAGGTCCGGGATGTCGTAGCCCTGTGCCTGGCTGAGCAGGGCCTCCGCCACCTGGGGGGAGTAGCCCTCCGGCAGCTCCACCTCCATGAACTGGGTGTTCCGCAGGAAGGCCGCCACGGCGCCGCCCTTTTGATAGGAGCCCTTCTGGTCCCACACGTCGGTCTCCACCCCGAACTCGCTCAGGGCGCTGGGGTGGAGGACCGGCTGGCAGCAGACCGCCGCCGCGGCGAGGCAGGCAACCCGGACGGGAAGGTTCCGCCGGGTGGGCCGCAGCTGCCCCTGGCGCAGCCGCCGGCGGAGAAGAACCAGCAGCAGGCCCAGCAGCAGGAAGGAAACCGCCATCTGCCAGGTGGGGGTGAACCGGTAGCTGCCGGCCACCGCCGCCGCGGTGCCCAGGGCGGAAAAATCCCAGGGGAGGATGGGCGTCCCCCGGAAGGCCGTTACAAAGTGGTTGGCCACGCCCCACAGGCAGCAGGCCAGGTGGACCACCAGGCTGCAGAGGGCCGGGTAGTTGATGAGCAGGCAGAGGGCGAAGTGGGCCGCCCCGATGCACAGGTAGTTGGCCGCCAGGATATTCCACCCGTACTGCCACGGCAGGCCGCCGCTGTAGGCAAACTGCATGAGGTAAAAGGCAGTGAGAGGGGTGACCAGCAGGATGGCTGCCGACCACAACCGGTCCCGGGTGAAGATACGGCTTGCCCAAGTGTTCTTCCAAGAAATGCGTCTCATCTCCCAATCCAATCGTTTCCGATTTGTTGTTTATAAAAAGAGCCCGGTTTCTCTCTTTTCCCGTCGAAAAAACAGAGAAACCGGCTCCATGGCAGACCCTATTATAGCCAAAAACTCCTTTCTTGTCAAAGGGAGCCCTTTCCAGGGGAAGGCGCCGGCCGGCGGAAGGGCAGGGGACAGGGGCGGCTGGACAAGAAAGGCGGGAAGAATGGGAAGGTTTGCCTTGACTTGGAGTATACTTCAGGCCTTATAATAGGAGTAGAAAACGGGACCCTTCCAGGGCCCCGATGGAAAGTCTATTTTATCCATAAGGAGGAACGCCATATGTCCAGTCAAAAGCCGATCCCCGGAGCGGGCGGCGACCAGTATATCCCCTACGAGGAGAGAACAGGGGGAGAGTCGGTGGTGTATTTTACCCGGGATCTCTCGGCAGAGGGCCTGCGGAAGATTGCCGGCTATGTGAGCGGGAACATGGTGGGCAAGGTAGCCGTCAAGCTTCACACGGGCGAGCCTCATGGGCCCAACATCATCCCCCGCCCTTGGGTGGAGGAGCTGCTGGGCAAGGACCTTCCCGGGTCGACCATTGTGGAGACCAATACCTACTATGAGGGCGGCCGGTACACCACCCAGGCGCACCGGGAAACCCTGAAGACCAACGGATGGACCTTCTGCCCGGTGGACATTCTGGACGAGGACGGCACCGTCTTTCTGCCGGTAAAGGGCGGGAAGTGGTTTACCGAGATGAGCATGGGGAGCCATCTGGTCAACTACGATTCCCTCTTTGTGCTGACCCACTTCAAAGGGCATGCCCAGGGCGGCTTCGGCGGGTCCAACAAGAACATCGGCATCGGCTGTGCCGACGGCCAGGTGGGCAAGAAGATGATCCACACCACCCCCGGCTCGGAGGATATGTGGGACATCGCCAAGGAGGAGTTTATGGAGCGGATGACCGAGTCCGCCAAAGCGGTGGTGGACCACTTCGGCGAGCACATCTGCTTTGTGAACGTGATGCGGAACATGTCGGTCTCCTGCGACTGTGAAGGGGTTGCCGCCGCGCCGGTGGTCACCCCCAATGTGGGGATCCTGGCCTCCCGGGATATTCTGGCCATCGACCAGGCGTCGGTGGATCTGGTGTACGCCCTGAAGGCGGAGGACCGCCACGACCTGGTGGAGCGGATCGAGAGCCGCCACGGCCTGCGCCAGCTCACCTATATGAAGGAGCTGGGGATGGGCAACTGCCGGTACCGGCTGCTGGACATCGACCATGGGGACCGCCCCCTCACCCTGGCCGAGGCGGTGAAGGATGTGGTGCCCTTCCAGGCGGAACCGTAACGCTGCCTGTTGTCCTGCAAACCAAATGCCCTCCCATCCGGGAGGGCATTTGGTTTGCAGGGCGAAAAAAGGCCCGCTCCCCGTGGAGGGGAGCGGGCCTTGTGGGATCAACGGGTTACTCGATGGCAATGGAGCTTTGGGCGGGCAGCTGCTTGGGGGCGTTCTTGGGCAGGGACAGCTGCAGGATGCCGTTTTCAAATTTGGCGTGGATATCCTCCGCCTTCAGCCCTTCGCCCACATAGAAGCTCCGGCTGCAGGCGCCGGCATACCGCTCCTGGCGGATGTAACGGCCCTTCTTGTCCTCCTCGTCCTTATCCAGGCCCTTGGCGGCGCGGATGGTCAGGTATCCATCCTGCAGCTCCACCTTGACCTCCTCTTTCTTGAAGCCGGGCAGGTCGATGTCCACCTCATAGGCGTTGTCCGTCTCCCGGACGTCGGTCTTCATCAGGTTCTTACCCCGCTTGCCATACAGGGGGTTGCGGCGGCCAAACATGGGCACCATGTCAAAGGCGTCATCAAACATCTCATCAAACAGGTTCTCACCAAAAATGCTAGGCAACATAAGTCATTCCTCCAATCCAATCTGTGCTGTTCCTCCCGGCGGATGGGATCAGGTCCTCCTGCCGGGGGAGACCTTTTGCTGCCATAGCCGGGCAGCGGCTGCCGCCCGGTTAGTTGTTGTTCCGGGTACCTTGGCCAGGTTCCCCCGGGAGGAAGCCTCCCTGGTGAACCTCTCCTTCAAGGTACGTCTATAGTATAGCAAGGAAAATTATCACTGTCAAGTATTGAGTGCTAATTTAATAATATTTGCAAAATTAAGACATTCTTTGGACACAATGGAAAGGAAGAAAGGAACCGGGCGCCGCCGGCCCCGCAGGCAGCAAAGAGGCCCCGCTTCCCACCGGGGGAAACGGGGCCTCTTCATGGGGAGAGAGAAGATTACAGAGCCTGGAAGGCCTGCTCGAAATCGGCGATCAGGTCCTTGGGGGACTCCAATCCCACCGACAGACGGACCAGACCGTCGGTGATGCCGGCAGCCAGCCGGTCCTCGGGAGCCACGCCGGCATGGGTCATGCTGGCGGGATGCTCGATGAGGGTATCGGGATCGCCCAGGGAAACGGCGATGGCGGGAATCTTCAGGGAGTTGAGCAGCTTCTTGCCGGCGTCAAAGCTGGACAGACCCTTCACGTTGTCGTTCAGCTCGAAGCTGAGCATGCCGCCGTACATGCCGTTCTCCATCTGCCGGCTGGCCAGGGCGTGCTGGGGATGGCTCTCCAGACCGGGATAGTAGACGGTCTTGACATAGGGGTTGCTCTTCAGATACTTGGCAACCTCCAGGGCGCTGGCGCAGTGCTGACGCATCCGCAGAGCCAGGGTCTTCATGCCCCGCAGCACCAGGTAGCTGTTGAAGGGGGAGGGGGGGCAGCCGTTGATCTTGGTCACGCTGTTCTTCCGCACGCGGGCAATGTCGTCGGCCTTGCCCACCACAATGCCGCCCAGGGCGTCGCCGTGGCCGTTGATGTACTTGGTGATGCTGTGGAGGACAATGTCGGCCCCCTGCTTAAGGGCGAACTGAACGGGCGGCGGGGCAAAGGTGCCGTCCACAACCACCTTGATGTCCGGGCCGGCCAGCTTCTTGATGGCGGCAATATCGGTCACCTTCAGCATGGGATTGTTGGGGGTTTCAAAGTAGATCATCTTGGTGTTGGGCTTGATGGCAGCCTTGACCGCCTCCAGGTCGCCGGTATCCACCCGGGAAACCTCGATCCCGATCTCGGGAAGGTTGGTGGAGGCCACGTAGTTGGTGCCGCCGTAGACTGCGTTGTCAAAGATGACATGGTCGCCGGTCTTCAGGAAGGCGAGCATCACCGAGCCCACGGCGCCCATGCCGGAAGCGGTGGCCACACAGTCCTCGCCGCCCTCCATGGCGGCGCACTTCAGCTCAAAAGCGCGGGTGGTGGGGTTGCCGCTGCGGGAATAGACGGGATGATAACCGGGAACCTCGTTGGCAAACTTGGCAGCACCCTCTTCCACCGTCTCAAAGCAGAAGGTGGAGGTCTGATAGATGGGGGTGGCCAGCGCGCCGTAGGCGGGGTCCGCCCCCTGGCCCGCATGGATGACCATTGTCTCAAACTCTACCTTATTCAGGTCGATCTTGCTCATAGAATTTCCTCCTCCAATCCTGGGAATGGTTGTTGGTATCAGACATCTTACATCCGATGTCCTGCTTATCTGTTAGTTTAGTCCCCTTTGGGCCGTTTGTCAATCGGTAATAGCGGGGAAATAAGGTTTTTTTTCAATTTCCCCCGCGGCGGCTCTCTCTTTAGGGAAAGAGAAGAGGGCGGGGAGTTGTTCCTCCAGGCGAAGTATGCTACAATAAAAGAAAATGTCCCCTCCCTGCGCATGGGGGCGGCTGGTATCAAAACGAGGTGTAATGAACGTGGCAGAGAGTGCTGTGGGCCAGGGCGGACGGATGCGTCTGTCCCGCCAGGTGACCAATTCCATCATCCGGCTGATTGCCGAAAAAAAGCTGGGACCCGGTGACGTGCTGCCCACCGAGCTGCAGATTGCGGAGCAGCTGCAGGTGAGCAAGAGCAGCGTGCGGGAGGCGATCAAGATGTTGGAAGCCCTGGGGGTGGTGGAGATCCGCCGGGGGCTCAACACCATTATCAGCGAGAACCCCCAGCGGGGATATTTGAATGTGATGATGACCCATCTCTATTTGAATAGCGGGACGCTGGAAGAGCTGCGGGTCTTCCGGCGGACCTTTGAGGCGGCCTATACCTCCCTGGCCCTGGAGATGGCCGACCAAAAGGACCTGGAGGCCATCGGCCAGGCGCTGGAGCAGTTCCGGGCGGCCCTGGAGGCCGGCCGGCTGACGGTGGAGGATGACATCCGGTTCCACAGCCGGATCCTGACGGCAACCCACAACTCCTTCCTCATCAGCCTGGGGAATGCCCTCAACGAGCTGTTCCGGGAGGCCATCGGGGTTTCGCTCCACACCAATCCGGAGATTGCCCTCCACGACCACGAGAAGATCTACCAGGCCATTGTGGACCGCAATCCGGTCGCCGCCGTGGAGGCCATCGGCAAGAGCGCCGACCAGTGGGCGGAGTCCCTGCGGATCGAGCCGGACGGCATTTACCAATAGAAGAAGGGGCCCTCTGCCGCCGAAGGGGCGGCCAGGGGAAGGATGGCAGCGCCGGCTGGAAACAGCCTGCGCTGTTTTTTAATTTTTTTTCAAAAAAGGGGTTGACAAGTGGGCAGGAAGGGGGTATACTCAAAGCAACATAAGACATCAGATGTCTTACATCTGCTGACCGGCGCCCCGCCGGCAGCCACCCAATGGACTTTAAGGAGGCTATTTCAAGATGGGCAAAGTGTATTACGATCAGGACGGCAATCTGGATCTCATCCGCGACAAAGTGATCGCCATCATCGGCTACGGCAACCAGGGCCGTTCCCAGGCGCTGAACATGCGGGATTCCGGCATCAAGAACATCATCGTGGGCAGCGTCCATGACACTTCCTGGGGCACCGCGAAGGAGGACGGCTTCGAGGCCTATTCCATCCCGGAGGCTGCCAAGAAGGCGGACATCCTCTTCCTCCTCCTGCCCGACGAAGTAGCTCCTGAGATTTATGAGCGGGACATCGCTCCCAACCTCCATCCCGGCGCCGTGCTGAACTTCTCTTCCGGCTACAACATCACCTACGGCTTCATCAAGCCCGCTGCCAACCTGGATGTCATCATGGTTGCTCCCCGGATGATCGGCAAGGGCGTTCGGGAGACCTACGAGAACGGCACTGGCTTCCCCACCTTCCTGGTGGTCAACCAGGATGCCACCGGCCACGCCAAGGAGACCGCCATCGCCCTGGCCAAGGCTCTGGGCTCCACCAAGGCCGGCGCCATCGAGGTTACCTTCAACGACGAGACCTACCTGGATCTGATGAGCGAGCAGGCCATCTGGCCTCTGATCATGAACGTCATGGTCACCGCCTTCAACTTCCTGGAGGAGAAGGGCCTGCCTGCCGAGGCAATCCTCACCGAGATGTACATGTCCAAGGAGCCCATGGTCATGATGGAGAAGATGGCGGATGTGGGCCTCTTCAAGCAGCTGCCCATGCACAGCCGCACCAGCCAGTATGGCCAGATCTCCCGCTTCAAGATGGTGGACAACACCTCCATGCGGAAGTTCATCGAGGACCAGTACAACAGCATCGTCAACGGTTCCTTCGCCAAGGAATGGGAGCAGGTCAAGGCCGACGATATGAAGGAGTTCAACGACCTGTGGAAAGAAGTGGACGAGCTGCCCATCTCCAAGGTGGAAGCGGAAGTTCGTCAGAACCTGTCCGGCGGCAAAAAGGACTAAGCCGGTTATCCCTGGGGCTCCCCAAAGGATCCCAGCGATGCAAACCATTTCATACCATCCATTGTTGCCACTCCATAACCGGCCGCCGGCCGGGTTGGGGCCCCCTGAACGGGGGCCTCTTTTTTTGTGGAAACGCCAGGAAATCCGGCCGGAGCTGCCCCCTGCCGGAAAGGGCGCCGCAGGGGGATTGTCCCCCAGGCGGTGCATCTGGTATACTGAAAGGAAAGGGGGAGTGGGGATGACCTTTTTTCAGAAGGTGTACCAGGTGGTGCGGTCGATTCCGCCGGGAAAGGTGATGAGCTACGGCCAGGTGGCGGCGATGGCGGGCAATCCCCGGATGGCCCGTCAGGTGGGCTGGGCCCTCCACGCCTGCCAGCCGGCCGACCAGGTCCCCTGGCAGCGGGTGGTTACCAAGGAAGGGCGGGTCGCCTCCTACGACAGCCCGGTGCCGGATCTACAGCGGCGGCTGCTGGAGGGGGAAGGGGTCCGCTTTGACCGGGAGGGCCGGGTGTGCCGGGAGGATTTTCTGTTCCCGTAAGGGGGTTCCCGCCGGGACAGAGAGGGAAAATCCCTCTCCAGGGGAAGAAAGTTTCCATAAAAAAGCCAGAAAAGGGCCCGCCGGGCTTGCAAAGGGCGGGCAAGTATGCTATTCTATTAAGGTACGATAGTAGGTTAGAAAGGAGAGAGCGGGTTACCCGCTCTTTCCTTTATGTATGGGGGAATCGGCCCGGGGGCCGCCGGCCGCCCCCTGCAACAGACGGGAGGGCCTATGCCAAAGGAAAAAAAGAAGAACACAGTGGCCATCTGCGAGGAGCTGGCGGCGCCGGTCGCCCGGGAGATGGGCCTGGAGCTGTGGGACGTGCGGTTTGAAAAAGAGGGAAGCGGCTGGTATCTGCGATACTTCCTGGACAAGGAGGGAGGCGTTACCATCGACGACTGCGAGCGGTTTTCCCGGGCGGTGGACCCGCTGCTGGACCAGGCGGACCCCATTGAGCAGAGCTATTGTCTGGAGGTATCCTCCCCTGGAGTGGAACGGGAGCTGGTAAAGCCGGCTCATTTTGCCCGGTATCTGGGCAGCCCGGTGCGGCTGCGGCTCATCCGGCCGGTGGACGGGGTGCGGGAATTTGAAGGCATCCTCACCGGTTATGAGAACGACACCGTCACCCTGGATTTGGGAGAAGAGATGGAGATGCAGGCGGCTCGCAGCGAGACCGCCTACGTCCGGTTGATCGACGATTACAGCTACGGAGGAGAAGAGCAATGAACCACGAGTTTTTTGAAGCCTTGGCGCTTCTGGAGAAGGAAAAGGGGATCCCGGCGGAATATTTGATCGAGAAGATCCAGAACGCCATCTCCATCGCCATCAAGCGGGATCTGGGCGCCGAAGACAACATTGTGGAGATCGACCCCGCCACCGAGCGGTTCTATGTGGCGGTGCGCAAGACGGTGGTGGAGGACGTGGAGGACCCCGCCCTGGAGATCAGCATGGTGGACGCCCTCAAGCTGGACCGGACGGCCCAGCTGGGCGGCAGCGTCCAGATCCCCCTGGAGACCAAGCAGTTTGGGCGGATTGCGGCCCAGTCGGCCAAGCATGTTATCCGCCAGGGCATCCGGGAGGCGGAGAAGGGCCAGCTCCTGCAGGAGTACCAGAGCCGGCAGCATGACATCGTCTCGGCCACGGTGCTGCGGATCGACCCCAAGCGGGGAAGCGCCACCCTGGAGATCGGCGGCAGCGAGGCCATCCTGCCCAAGAGCGAGCAGGTTTCCACCGAGGAGCTTGTGGAAGGGAAGAAGATCAAGGTGTATGTGGTGGACGTCCTCAGCACCGAGAAGGGCCCCCGCCTCATGATCTCCCGCACCCACCCCGGCCTGGTGAAGCGCCTCTTTGAAATGAATGTTCCCGAAATCTACGACGGCACGGTGGAGATCAAGGCCATCTCCCGGGAGGCCGGTTCCCGCACCAAGATGGCGGTCATCAGCCACGACGAGAATGTGGACGCGGTGGGCGCCTGCATCGGTCCCAAGGGGACCCGCGTTTCCGGGATCGTGGAGGAGCTGGGCGGCGAGAAGATCGACGTGGTGAAGTACAGCGAGGATCCCGCCCAGTTTATTGCCGCCGCCCTTTCCCCTGCCACCGTCCTGGCGGTGGAGGAGATCTCCGATTCTCCCAAGAGCTGCCGGGTCACCGTGCCCGACCATCAGCTTTCCCTGGCCATCGGCAACAAGGGGCAGAACGCCCGCCTGGCCGCCAAGCTCACCGGCTGGAAAATCGACATCCGCCCGGAGAGCGGGTTCTATGGAGAGGATGAAGAGGAAAACGAGGAGCAAGCCCAGGAGGCCCCGGAGGAGGCGTAGCCTCCATACCGCGGATGGGCCGGCCCGCCGGGCCGGCAGACAGGAGGAAAGCCATGCAGAACAAGCGAGTCCCATTGAGAATGTGCACCGGCTGCGGGGAGCATCTGCCCAAAAAAGAGCTGGTGCGGGTGGTGAAATCCCCCACGGGGGAGATCTCCATCGACCTGACGGGGAAGAAATCCGGCCGGGGGGCCTATGTCTGCCCCAAGGCGGATTGCCTGCGGAAGGCCCGCAAAGCCCGCCGCCTGGAGCGGGTGTTTGACTGCGACATTCCCGATGAGGTCTACGCCAGGCTGGAGGAGGAAATACAGTCGGGTGAATAGTAGAGTTGTGTCGTTGCTTTCCATCTGCCGCAAGGCGGGCAAGCTGGCGGTGGGGTTTGACCTGGTAAAGGAGAGCATCCGGGATGGGAAGGCCCATCTGGTGGTGCTGGCCGGCGACCTGTCCCCCAAAACCGCCAAACAGATCCAATTTGAGGCCGGCCGGAACCCTGGGTCCGTCAGGGTGCTGCAGCTGCCAGAAACGATGTTTGAACTGTCCAACATCCTGGGCCGCAAGGCCGGGGTGATGAGCGTCACCGACGCGGGATTGGCCGGAAGCATCCTGCAGACCGCCGGCAAACCAAACAGGGAGGAGTAGATACCGATGATGGAGAAATACAGAGTACACGAGGTGGCCAAGGACCTGGAGGTGCCCAGCAAGGACGTGATCGAGCTGCTGGACAGAAAATTCCCCCAGACCCCCAAGAAGCATATGACCGCCCTGACCGACGAAGAGCTGGACACCGTCTTTGAGACCTATACCCAGAAGAACCAGGTGGAAAACTTCGACGAGTATTTTGCAAGCGGGGAGCGGGAGCGGGCCGCCCGGAAGGAGCAGCCCGCGGCTGCCCAGGGGGAGAACAGCCGTCCCCAGGAGGCCCGGGCTCCCCAGCAGGGCGGCGGCAATCGTCCCCAGCAGCAGGGCGCCCGGCCCCAGCAGGGCGGAAACAACAACCGTCCCCAGCAGCAGGGCCGTCCCCAGCAGGGCGGAAACAACAACCGCCCCCAGCAGCAGGGCCGTCCCCAGCAGGGTGGAAACAACAACCGTCCCCAGCAGCAGGGACGCCCCCAGCAGGGTGGAAACAACAACCGGCCTCAGCAGCAGGGCGCCCGTCCCCAGCAGGGTGGAAACAACAACCGCCCCGCCCCTGCCCAGCAGCAGGCCCGGCCTGCCGCCGATCTGAACAAGCCCATCGCCCGCAGCGAGGGTCGCCATGTGGATATGCGGTCGGCCCAGGTGGACCTGGAGAAGTACAACGAACGGTATGAAACCATCGCCTCCTCCAACATGACCAACCGGGCGGGGGCCTCCGGCAAGCAGAAGTTGAACCAGCGCAGCGCCGCCCGCCGGGGCAAGCCGGTCCGTTCCCGCAAGGAGCAGGAGGCGGAGAAACTGCGCCGCCTGGAGCTGGAGCGGCAGCGCCGCCAGCGGCTGGAGATTGAAATCCCCGACGAGATCACGGTGGGCGAGCTGGCCCTCCGGCTGAAGGTTCAGGCCGCCGAGGTCATCAAGAAGCTGATGATGAACGGGGTGATGGCCTCGGTAAGCGATGTGATCGACTACGACACCGCTGCCCTGGCCGCCATGGAGATCGGCGCCAAGGTGAAGAAGGAAGTGGTGGTCACCATCGAGGACCGGCTCTTTACCGAGGCGGAGGACGACGAGGCCAGCCTGGTGGAGCGTCCCCCCGTGGTGGTGGTCATGGGCCACGTGGACCACGGCAAGACCTCCCTGCTGGACGCCATCCGGGACGCCCATGTGGTGGCCGGCGAGGCGGGCGGCATCACCCAGCACATCGGCGCCTACCAGGTGGAGATCAACAACAAGCTGATTACCTTCCTGGATACCCCCGGCCATGCGGCCTTTACCGCCATGCGGGCCCGGGGCGCCCAGGTGACCGACATCGCCGTCCTGGTGGTGGCTGCCGACGACGGCATCATGCCCCAGACGGTGGAGGCCATCAACCACGCCAAGGCGGCCGGGGTGTCGATCATTGTGGCCATCAACAAGATGGATAAGCCGGAGGCCAACCCGGATAAGGTGAAGCAGAGCCTGACCGAGTACGGCCTGGTGCCGGAGGAGTGGGGCGGCGACGTGATCTGCGTCCCCGTCTCGGCCAAGACCCGCCAGGGCATCGACGACCTGCTGGAGAACATCCAGCTGGTGGCCGAGGTGTCCCAGCTGAAGGCCAACCCCAACCGGCTGGCCAAGGGAACGGTCATCGAGGCCCGGCTGGACAAGGGCCGCGGCCCGGTGGCCACCGTCCTGGTGCAGAACGGCACCCTCCACACCGGCGATATCCTGATCGCCGGCACCGCCGTGGGCCGGGTGCGGGTGATGACCAACGACCGGGGCCAGACGGTGGAGGACGCCGCCCCCTCGACCCCCGTGGAGATCACCGGCCTGGCCGATGTGCCCGACGCGGGCGACATCTTCAACGCGGTGGAGGACGAGCGCCTGGCCCGGGAGCTGGTGGAACAGCGCCGCCAGGAGGCCAAGGAGGAGCAGTTCAAGTCCTACCAGAAGGTGACCCTGGATAACCTCTTCAGCCACATTGAGGAGGGGGACATCAAGGAACTGCCCATCATCATCAAGGCGGACGTGCAGGGCTCGGTGGAAGCGGTGAAGCAGTCCCTGGAGAAGCTGTCCAACGACGAGGTCCGGGTGCGGGTGATCCACGGCGGCGTGGGCGCCGTCAACGAGTCGGACGTGATGCTGGCCAACGCTTCCAACGCCATCATCGTGGGCTTCAACGTCCGCCCCGACCCGGTCGCCAAGCTGAACGCCGACCGGGATAACGTGGAGATCCGCCTCTACCGGATCATCTACGACGCCATCGAGGAGGTCCAGCAGGCCATGAAGGGCATGCTGGCGCCCAAGTACCGGGATGTGGACCTGGGCCGGGCGGAGGTCCGCCAGGTGTACAAGATCAGCGGCGTGGGCGCCGTGGCCGGGTGCTATGTTCAGGACGGCAAGGTGACCCGTGCCTCCAACATCCGGGTGGTCCGGGACGGCATTGTGGTGGCCGACGACAAGATCGACAGCCTGAAGCGGTTCAAGGACGACGTGAAAGAAGTGGTCAGCGGGTACGAGTGCGGCATCAGCCTCCAGAAGTTTTCCGACATCAAGGAGGGGGACATTTTCGAGGCCTACACCGTGGAGGAGTACCGGGAATAATCAGCGGCCGGAAAGGCGCGGGAGGGGCGGCTGCCCGCTCCGGCGCCTGGCCCTCCCCTGCAGGGGAGGGCGGCGGGGCTGCTGGAAACAGGAGGTGCCGCAATGGCAACGTTTCATTTGGGAAGAACCACCGAGGATGTGCGCCGGGAGCTGAGCGACATCTTCCGCACCATGAAGGACCCCCGGGTGGCCGGGATGCTGAGCATTGTGAAGGTGGACCTGTCATCGGATTATTCCTACTGCAAGGTGTATGTCAGCTCGATGGACGGCCTGGCCGCCGCCAAGGAGGCGGTGAAGGGGCTGAACAACGGGGCGGGCTATATCCGCCGGGAGATCAACCGCCGCCTGCGGATGCGCCGCAGCCCGGAGTTCCACTTTGTGGCGGATGACTCCATTCAGCACAGCGCCCAGATCGCCCAAACCCTCCACCGGCTGGCGGAGGAGGAGACCGGCGGGGAGGAACCCTCGGACAAGGGGGAGGAATAGCCGCCCGGCTGCCGGTAAACACAACGAATGGCAAATCAAATGCGCGGCCCCCAACAGAAGCGGCGGCAGAGGGCAAAGAGCCAGGCTCTGCCGGGAGCTTTGGGTTGGGGGCCGCACCGTTTCAACCGCCGATGGAGGGATTGGATCTGTACCAGGGAATCATCTGTGTGAACAAGCCGGCCGATTTCACGTCCTTTGACGTGGTGGCCAAGCTGCGGGGCATCTGCAAGCAGAAGAAGATCGGCCACGGGGGTACCTTGGACCCCATGGCCACCGGCGTGCTGCCGGTTTTTCTGGGCCGGTGCACCCGGGCCTGTGACATTGTGCCCATTCAGGACAAGGCCTACCGGGCCACCGTCCGCCTGGGCCTTGTGACCGATACCCAGGACACCACCGGCCGGGTGCTGGAGGAAACCGCCCCCCAGGTAACCCGCTCCCAGCTGGAGGAGGTGCTGGCCTCCTTCCGGGGGGAGATGGACCAGCTGCCGCCCATGTATTCGGCGGTGAAGGTGAATGGGGTGCGGCTGTACAAGCTGGCCCGCAAAGGGGACGAGGTGGAGCGGCCCACCCGCCGGATCACCGTCTACCGGCTGGAGCTGGAGGAGTTTGACCAGGAGAACCAGACCTTTGCCATCCAGGTCCACTGCTCCAAGGGGACCTATATCCGCACCCTCTGCCACGACATCGGCCGGGCCCTGGGCTGCGGGGCCGCTATGGACACCTTGATCCGCACCCAGGCCATGGGCTTTTCCCTGGAGGAATGCTATTCCTTTTCGGAGATTCAGCAGGCGGCGGACGAGGGCCGGCTGGCCGGCCTGCTCCAGCCGGTGGAGCGGGTGTTCCTGTCCTATCCGGCGGTGGAGCTGGATGGAGAGCAAACCAAGAAGATCCTCAACGGGGCCCGGCTGGACCTGGAACGGCTGCCTCCCCTGGCGGGGGAGACGGTGCGGGTCCGCAGCCACACCGGCCGGTTCCTGGGCCTGGCCCGCCCCGACCGGGAGACAGGGGAGCTGGTTGTGGTAAAACTGCTGGCAGGGGAGGACGACCAATGATTCTGACCCATCTGGACAAGCTGTCCCTCCGGTCCCCTTCCGCCATCGCCCTGGGCTTCTTTGACGGCGTCCACCTGGGGCACCAGGCGGTGATCGGCCGGGCGGTGGCCCACCGGGAGGAGGGCCTGGCCCCCAGCGTCTTTACCTTCACCATGGGGGCGGAGGGCCCCGCCGGAAAGCGGGGACACACCTACCTGATGACCCCGGAGGAGCGGTACGCCTCTATGGAGCGGCTGGGGGTGGAGCGGATCTTCTGCCCCGATTTCAGCCAATTCCGGGGGATGAGTCCCCGGGAATATGTGGAGGAGCTGCTGGTGGGCCGCCTGCGCGCCAAGGTGGTCTGCTGCGGGGAGGATCACCACTTCGGCCGGGATGCCGCCGGCGATGTGACCCTCCTGCGGGAGCTGTGCGGGCCCTTGGGGGTCCGGGTGGAGGTGGTGCCGCCGGTCCTGCTGGAGGATGGCAGCCGGGTCAGCTCCAGCGCCATCCGGGCCGCCCTCCGGGAGGGCCGCCCGGCGGCGGCGGCCCGGATGCTGGGGCGGCCCTTCGGCTTTGACCAGCGGGTGGTCCACGGCAAGGCCCTGGGGCGGAAGCTGCAGTTTCCCACCATCAACCAGCAGCTGCCCGCCGGCATCACCCTCCCCGCCCAGGGGGTATATGCCACGGCGGTGCGGGTGGAGGGGCGCTTCCTGCCCGGCGTTACCAACATCGGCCCCCAGCCCACGGTAGACGGGAACCGGGTATTGGCCGAGACCTATATCATCGGGTACCAGGGGGATCTCTACGGGGAGATGATCTGGGTGGGGCTGCTGGAGTACCTCCGCCCGGTGCAGCGGTTCCCTTCCCTGGAGGCGCTGCAGACCCAGCTGGAACAGGACACGGCCCGCGCCCGGGAGCTGGCCGCCCCCTATTGTGCCAAGGCCGGGGGCGGCAGGCTGCTTCCCCTCTAGGGGCGGGGCGCTGGGAAGGACCCGCCGCCGTAACGAGAAAGGAGCCTCCCTATGAGCCAGGGAACGATCGTCGTTGTGAATATGGTCAGCGCGGGGCTGGGGGTGGTGTTTGCCCTGTCGGCCGTCTGGAGAGCCAAGGACCCGGACGGCAGGAGCACCGGGCTGTATCTTCTGGCCCGAAGCGCAGGGCTGCTGTTCCTGGCGGCGGCGCCGCTGGTCTTCCCGTCCCGGTATCTGCTGCTGGCGGCCACCGGGACGATGCTGCTGGTGCAGGGGGCGGATGGCCTGGTCGGCCTTTATCGGAGGTCGGTGCTGTCCACGGTGGGGCCGTTCTGCCTGGCTGCTCTCCATGGAATCTGCCTGGCGCAGCTTCTTTAAAGGGCGGGCAGGGCCAAGAAATGGAAGAGAAACCACGGGAAAACGGGAAAACCACTTTACAGGCGGGGAAGGCTATGGTATAATAAACCACGATATGTCCTTTTTCCAGGCGCTGGGAGCAAGCCCCGAAGGAAAATGGGGAAGATCACCTGCCCGCGGCTTAGATGAAGGCGTAAATTTTAGAAGAGGTGATAGCACATGCTGCAAAAGGAAGTCAAGAGCGAGGTCATCGCTGCCAACAGAACCCACGAGAACGACACTGGTTCCCCCGAGGTCCAGATTGCCATCCTCACCAAGCGGATCAACGATCTGCAGGAGCATTTCAAGGTGCACAAGAATGACCACCATTCCCGCCGGGGCCTGCTGAAGATGGTTGGTCATAGAAGAAATCTGCTCAACTATCTGCAGAAGAAGGACATCGAGCGGTACCGGGCCATCGTCAGCAAGCTGGGCCTGCGCAAGTAAGAAGTACCTGGAAGGCACCGGACGGTTTTCGTCCGGTGCCTTTACAAGCATCTTTGCGCCCCTTTGCGGCAGAAAAAACCGGGCGGCCAGGCAGTTTAGCAGTGAATCGAGGGGAGAATCCTGCCGTTTCCCCTGGATTCATCGCTAAAAAGCCGCGGTCCTCCCGGAAGACCAAAATACCAATAGGAGGATTTGCCATGTTTGAACATTACCGCGTATTTGAAACTCAGCTGGCCGGCAAGAAGATTACCTTTGAAACCGGCAAAATGTGCGCTCTGGCAGGCGGCTCGGTGCTGGTCCGGTATGGGGAGACCACCGTGCTGTGCAACGCCACCATGTCCGAGAAGCCCCGGGAGGGGATCGACTTCTTCCCCCTGTCGGTGGATTTTGAAGAGAAGCTGTATTCGGTGGGCAGAATCCCCGGCTCCTTCCTGCGCCGGGAGGGCCGCCCCAGCGAGAAGGCCATCCTCACCTCCCGGGTGGTGGACCGGCCCATCCGGCCCCTCTTCCCCAAGGACATGCGCAACGACGTGTCGGTGGTGATGACCGTCCTGTCGGTGGATCCCGACTGCCAGCCGGAGATCGCCGGTATGATCGGCACCTCGGTGGCCCTTTCCATCTCCAACATTCCCTGGAACGGCCCCATTGCCGGCGTGGCGGTGGGCCTGGTGGACGGGGAGATCGTGGTCTGCCCCGACGCGGAGCAGCGGGCCAAGAGCGACCTGCAGCTCACGGTGGCCGGCACCGATAAGAAGGTGTGCATGATCGAGGCCGGGGCCAACGAGGTGGACGACGACACCATGTTCCAGGCCATCATGACCGGCTATGCCGAGGTGCAGAAGATGGTGGAATTCATCAAGACCATCCAGGCCGAGATCGGCAAGCCCAAGTATCAGTTCGAGTCGATGGAGGTGCCCCACGAGCTCTTCGACGCCATCAAGGACTTCGCCATCGACGACATCAAGGCCGCCCTGGATACCGATGACAAGAACGTGCGGGAGGCCCGGCTGCTGCCGGTGAAGAACGCCATCCACGAGAAGTTTGACCCCCTGTACCCGGAGCAGGAGGCGGTGATCGACGAGGCCATCTACAAGCTGCAGAAGTTTGTGGTGCGCCGCTGGCTGCTGGACGAGGGCAAGCGGGTGGACGGCCGGAAGCTGGACGAGATCCGGCCCCTGGCCGCCGAGGTTGGGGTGATTCCCCGGGTCCATGGTTCCGGCATGTTTACCCGCGGCCAGACCCAGGTCCTCACCATTGCCACCCTGGGCACCGTGAGCGAGGCCCAGATTCTGGACGGCATCGACGGCGAGGACAGCAAGCGGTACATGCATCAGTACAACTTCCCGTCCTACTCGGTGGGCGAGACCAAGCCCAGCCGGGGCCCCGGCCGCCGGGAGATTGGCCATGGCGCTCTGGCCGAGCGGGCCCTCCTGCCGGTGATCCCCTCGGTGGACGAGTTCCCCTACGCCCTGCGGCTGGTGTCGGAGGTGCTCTCCTCCAACGGTTCCACCTCCCAGGGATCCATCTGCGGCTCCACCCTGGCCCTGATGGATGCGGGCGTTCCCATCAAGGCGCCGGTGGCCGGCATCTCCTGCGGCCTGGTGACCGAGGGCGACCGGTGGATGACCATGGTGGACATCCAGGGCCTGGAGGACTTCTTCGGCGATATGGACTTTAAGGTGGGCGGCACCCACAAGGGCATTACCGCCATCCAGATGGATCTGAAGATCGACGGCCTGACCCCCAAGATCATCAAGGAGGCCCTTGCCAAGACCCACAAGGCCCGGGATTACATCCTGGACGAGGTGATGCTCAAGGCCATCCCCGCCCCCCGGGAGGAGCTGTCCAAGTATGCTCCCAAGATGAAGTCCCTCACCATCCATCCCGACAAGATCCGGGAGGTGATCGGTTCCGGCGGCAAGGTGATCCAGAAGATCTGTGCCGACTGCGACGTAAAGATCGACATCGAGGACGACGGCCGGGTCTTTATCTCCGGCATCGACATCGACAACGTGAAGCGGGCGGTCCAGATTGTGGAGACCATCGCCAAGGATCCCGAGGTGGGCGCCATCTACCGGGGCAAGGTAACCCGGCTGATGAACTTCGGCGCCTTTGTGGAGATTGCCCCCGGCAAGGAGGGCCTGGTCCACATCTCCAAGCTGGCCAACCACCGGGTGGAGAAGGTGGAGGACGTGGTCACCGTGGGGGACGAGGTCCTGGTGAAGGTGACCGACATCGACCAGCAGGGCCGGATCAACCTGTCCCGGAAGGACGCCCTGGCTGCCATCGAGGCCAAGCGGAACCAGAAGTAACGGCACCAAACAGCAAAACAGCCCGGAACCCGGGCGCATGAAAAAAGAGGACGGCAGGCGCCGTCCTCTTTTTGCAGGTGAGGGACTGCTAGGGGTCGTCTTTGCCGCGCCACCCTTTTTCCGAAAAAGGGGGCTGCCTGCGCACATCCCGGAAGTCCTCGTTGGGGGGGGGAACTTTGATACCGGTGACGGAAATAAAAGGGAAGCTCGATTACCAAGATAGGTAATAGTAGCCAACCTTTGATCCAGGGGCTGCTTTCCCGGGCCAAATCCATCAATGCCAGAAAACCAGACATTTCCAGAAAAAGGATAATGTAAAAGAAACAACCAGGCAATTGGTAAACCCGTGGATGCCGTCGATCGAACCGCCATAGAATCAGAGCGATAAACAGCCCGATTGCTAAGGAAAAAAGAGTGGAAAGAAGAGCGGGAGGGCCACTAGATTTCCAGAGAAGCCCCATATCCACTACAAAAGAGAAAAGAAAAGAAATTATGTATCGATTAAGTTTCATTTAAGAATATACAGGAGGATTATACCAGGTGCGCGTATAGACTTCCGTACCATCAATGTGATATAGATCATCATGCTTATAGTGGTTTAATTGATATGCATTTCCATAAGTGGTACGAGTCAAATCAAGATGGTCGTACGAGCCATAGGCATCGATTAACACACTAGCAATTTTGGGGGCGACATCCTTAGCTTGTGGGAAGTACTTAGAAATAAGCGCTGCGAGCCCACTGACAGTAAAAGTAAAAAACTGCTCCTGGAAATCGGCATCATATTCAGTGGTTCGAATATACAGCCAATTCGGTTCAGAATTCTTGGACGCCATTACTGGATCGTAGTATTCTTTAACGGTAATTGTTACAATGTCACTGGCATTGATTTTTTCGCCATTGAAGTAGTAAAAATCACCTTCTAAGGGAATATATGCTGTATCAACAGTGCCGTCGCTGTTTTTAAAAGTGAGAATACGGTCGCCGTTTCCTTTAACCGTTTCTGTCATAATGGGCAATTCATCCGTGCCGAGATCGGGGTCGATCGAGACGCCGTTTGCAAAGGACGCCATACTAAAAAGCATCGATAAAACCGAGGTCAAAGAAATCAATCTTTTCATGGGAACCTCCTTATGATGCAATAAATTGTTGAACGAACACGGCTTGTTTTTGCAGCTAGTTCATTGGAACCACCTCCTAATTTTGTAAGTAGTATACCATTCCAGGAATCCTCTGTAAATTCGACAGTTGCCCAAAGAAAGCGAAGGGGTATTATAAATTATATATAAATAATTTCACTTTTTCCAGAAAAAACTATACGATTGCACAAATGTGCAGGGGCGGAAAGGGGCGGATGGGAAAGGGGAAAACGCTCCCGGCGGACCCCCGCCGCCCCCAAAATGGGATTTCCTTTGAACAGGCCGTAAACAATCCCCCGCAAAACTTGAACCAGCGGGGGTTTTTTGGTACAATGAAGGGTAAATGGAGCGGGGCGGCCGCCCCGCCCATAGGCAAAACGAATGAATGACGAAGATGGAGTGATTGTGTTTGGAAACTGGGGACTGGTCAGCCTTCCTATGGATGGTGATTTTATTGGGGTTGTCGGCCTTTTTTTCGGCCAGCGAAACCGCTTATTCCACCGCCAACCACCTGCGGCTGCGGAGCCTGGCGGAGGAAGGAAACCAAAAAGCAGCCCTGGCGCTGAAAATCGCCGAGAATTTTGACAAGACCCTCACCACCGTGCTGGTGGGAAACAACATCGTCAACCTGAGCCTCTCCTCCCTGGCCACCCTGGTGGCCACCAAGCTGCTGGGGGACGGGGGCGCCGCTCTGGCCACCGGGGTGATTACGCTGCTGGTCCTCACCTTTGGGGAGATCCTTCCCAAGGGGCTGGCCAAGGACAATGCCGTTGCCCTGGCGGTGGCGGTTGCCAAGCCTATGCGAGCGCTGATGATTGTCCTCACCCCCATTACCTGGTTCTTCCGGAAGCTGAAGAATCTGGCCTCCCGCGTCCAGCGGGACGGCGAGCCCTCCATGACCGAGGAAGAGCTGAAGTATATGGTGGAGACCATCGAGGAGGAAGGGGTGCTGGAGCAGGAGGAAAGCGACCTGGTCCAGTCGGCCCTGGAGTTTGACGACATCACCGCCGAGGAGATCCTGACCCCCCGGGTGGATATGGTGGCGCTGGACATCAACGACCCGCCGGAGGAGAACCTGAAGATCGCCCTGGACTGCCACTATTCCCGGCTGCCGGTTTACGACGACAGCACCGACGACATCATCGGCGTGGTCCACAAGATGGATCTGCTGGAAAACCGGGTGGAGAAGAAGGGCAAGACCCTGCGGGAGATGATGACCCCCTGCCTCTTTGTCCACCGCACCATGAAGATGCCCAGCCTGCTGGCCAAGTTCCAGCGGAGCAAGAGCCATCTGGCCATCGTGACCGACGATTACGGCGGCACCCTGGGGGTGGTTACCCTGGAGGATGTGATGGAGCAGCTGGTGGGGGATATCTGGGACGAAAGCGACGAGGTGGTCCACGACTTTGTGCGGACCGGGGACGGGGAATATGCCATCAGCGCCGACCTGTCCATCAGCGATTTCTTTGAAAAGATCGGGTATGAGCCCAAGGGCTTTGACAGCGATTTCAACACCATGGGGGGCTGGGCCCTGGAGATGCTGGGCCGGATTCCTCAGGAGGGGGACAGCTACCAGTACGACCGGTTTACCGTGACGGTGGGCAAGGTGGAGGACCAGCGGATTTTGAATCTGGTGGTCCGCCTGGCGCCCGAAGCACCCCCCGAGTCGAAGGAAAAAAGCAGCCGGAAGGAGCGGGCCTCTCAGCCAGGCGGCCAGAAAGCAGGTCAGGAATGAACGAGTTTCAACAGGCAAAGCGTATTGTGGTGAAGGTGGGTTCCTCCACCCTCACCTATCCCACCGGCGGGATGAACCTGCGCCGGATTGAGGAGCTGTCCAAGGTGATCTCCGATCTGAAGAACCAGGGACGGCAGGTGGTGCTGGTTTCGTCGGGAGCCATCGCCGCCGGCATGGGGCAGCTGGGTTTTGCCCAGCGCCCCACCGACATCGCTTCCAAGCAGGCGGCGGCCTCGGTGGGGCAGTGCTCCCTGATGTATCTCTATGACAAATTTTTCTCCGAGTATGGTCATACCGTTTCCCAGGTGCTGCTTACCGGGGACGCGGTGGAGCACGAGGAGCGGCGGCAGAACGTCCACAACACCTTCCAGCGGCTGTTGGAGCTGGGGGTCGTCCCCATCGTCAACGAGAACGACACGGTGGCGGTGGACGAGATCCGCTTTGGAGATAACGACAACCTGTCGGCCACGGTGGCCCTCCTGGTGGAGGCGGACGCGCTGGTGCTGGTGAGCGATATTGACGGCCTGTACACCGGCAACCCCCGGGAGGACCCGGATGCCCGCCTGATTCCCCGGGTGGAGGAGATTACCGACAGCCTGATGGAGATTGCCGGCGGCAGCGGGAGCAACCGGGGCACCGGGGGCATGGCCACCAAGCTGGCCGCCGCCCGGAAGGTGACCCAGGCCGGCATCGCGATGGCCATCGTCAATGGAGCAAACCTTTCCAACCTGAGCCGCCTCTTTGACGGAGAGACGGTGGGTACCTATTTTGTTGCCAGAAAGTGAGGGAAATGTGGATGGACGGAATGAATGAACTGGGACGCCGTGCCAAGGAAGCGGCCCGCGCCTATGGCGGGACGGGTGAGGCGCAGAAGAACCGGATCCTGGCCGCCATTGCCGACGGGCTGGAGGCCGGCTGGGAAGCCATTGTGGAAGAGAACCGCCAGGACGTGGCGGCCGCCCGGGAGGCGGGGATCCGCCCATCCATGATCGACCGGCTCTCCCTGAGCCGGGAGCGGATTTACCAGATTGCCCAGGCTACCCGGGAGGTGGCCGCCCTGCCCGACCCGGTGGGGAAGGTGGACTTCGGCGTGACCCGGCCCAACGGCCTGCGGATCCGCCGGGTGCGGGTGCCGCTGGGGGCCATCGGCATCATCTACGAGGCGCGGCCCAATGTGACGGTGGATGCCGCTGCCCTCTGCCTCAAGAGCGGGAACGTGTGCCTGCTGCGGGGCGGCAAGGAGGCCATCCGGTCCAACAAGGCCCTGGTGCAGGTGATGCGCCGGGCCCTGGAGCAGGAGGGCGCCTGCCCCGACGCGGTGCAGCTGGTGGAGGACACCTCCCGCCAGTCGGCAAAGGAGATGATGGCCCTCAACCGGTACCTGGATGTGCTGATTCCCCGGGGCGGCCCCGGATTGATCCGCACGGTGGTGGAGAATTCCTCCGTCCCGGTCATCCAGACCGGCGTGGGCAACTGCCACATCTATGTTGACAGTCCCTGCGACCTGGAGATGGCGGTGCGGATTGTGGACAACGCCAAGACCTCCCGGCCGTCGGTCTGCAACGCGGCCGAGACCCTGCTGGTCCACCGGGATGTGGCCGGGGAATTCCTGCCCATGGCGGCCCGAGCCCTCCAGAAGAGCCATACCCAGCTGCGGGGCTGTCCCCGCACCATGGAGATCCTGAAGGAGGCGGCGATCCCCGCCACCGAGGAGGATTATGCCACCGAATTTGAGGACTACATCCTGGCCATCCGGGTGGTGGATAGCCTGGACGAGGCCCTGGAGCACATTGCGCGCTACTCGACCGGCCATTCGGAGGCCATCGTGACCGACAGCTACCCCAACAGCCGCCGGTTCCTGGAGGAGGTGGATGCGGCGGCTGTCTATGTCAACGCGTCTACCCGCTTTACCGACGG
Organism: Candidatus Heteroruminococcus faecigallinarum; assembly: GCA_904387055.1. Lineage (GTDB taxonomy): Bacteria > Bacillota > Clostridia > Oscillospirales > Ruminococcaceae > Heteroruminococcus > Heteroruminococcus faecigallinarum. The sequence continues at coordinate 53,182 of CAJFKV010000008.1, forward strand.
CGGGGAGTTCGGCTTTGGGGCGGAGATCGGCATCTCCACCCAGAAGCTCCACACCCGCGGCCCCATGGGCCTGCCGGAGCTGACCACCGTCAAGTATCAGATCGAGGGCAGCGGCCAGATCCGCTGATCCCCCGGTCCCTGTTCAAAGGAGATAAGGTTGCTTATGGAACACACGATCGATCGAAACAAACGGCGCCGGGCAGCCGCGCCCATTGGCGGGCTGTTCATCCTGCTGGCGGTGATCGGGCTGATTACCGTGCTGGTGCTCTGTGTCCGTCTGACGATGCAGGTTATCGACAACACCGACGACAAGGAGGCCTTTGAGGAGCAGATCCTTCCCGTCCTCATCTTTGACCCGGTGCCTTTTGAAGATCCCACCGACCTGGATAATCTGGTGCTGCTCCGGTCGTCCCTCTGGTCGGTGCTGCTGGGAGACAAGCGGGGGAGCTTCCAGTACGACGAGAACAATTCCCTGCGGGTGCCCGCCTCCGATGTGGATGTGGCGGCGGCCAGCCTCTTCGGCCCCGATGTAAAGCTGGAGCATCAAACCTTCGGCAACTATGAGGTCAGCTACATCTACGACGAGGACGCCAATATGTATCTGGTGCCGGTAACCGGCCTGACCAATGTGTATACCCCCCGGGTGGAGACCATTACCCGCATCTCCTCCGACGTGCTGGAGCTGACGGTGGGGTACATTCCTCCGGACACGGTGTGGAGCGCCGACCAGCAGGAGGTAACCATGACCACCCCGGAGCAGGAGCGGCTGGCTGCCGAGCACGGGGAGGACGGCGTCCGGGCGGATAAGTACATGATTTATGAGATGACCAAGCAGAAAAACGGCGGCTACTACATCTCGGCCATCCGGGATGTGGAGGGCGCGGGCCTGAACGCGGGCATCAGCGTCGTCCAGCCGGAGAGCTCCCTGGGGGAGAGCGAGCCTGCCATGAGCGTTATCCCCTCCCAGGAGGCCAGCAGCGGAGAAGAGGCCTCCCTGGAAGAGACCAGCGAAGAAGACGGTTCCTCCGATGAGGAGGCCGGCGAGTCGGACGGTTCTTCCGATGAAGAGGGGAGCAGCGAGCCGGACGGCTCCTCCGACGAGGAAGGTGATGAGAATGCCTAACCCTCCCAGCGGCCCCCTAGTGCGGTACGATCTGCTGATCCAGGGACGGGTTCAGGGAGTGGGCTTCCGGTGGTTTGCCAGCCGGAAGGCCCGCCAGCTGGGGATTACCGGCTGGATCCGGAACCTGGAGGACGGATCGGTGGAGATGGAGGTCCAGGGGGAACCGGAGAGAGTGGAGCGGCTGTTGGTCCTTCTGCAGGAAGGAAACGGCTTTTCCCAGGTGGACCGGATCTGCAAGGGGAGCCTTTCCCCGGTACCCGAGAGGGAGTTTGTGGTCCTGTCCTTTTAACCCAAAACATCCCCCGGCCCGCTGCCGGGGAACAAAACAGGAGGCTTCGCCCCACGGGCGAAGCCTCCTGTTTTGTGTTTTGCGGGAAGGGGGAGTCAGACCGTCTCCCCCGGGGCCAGGATGGCGCAGACCACCACTGTGCCGTCGGCCTTGGAGCTCACCAACACCCCCCGGCCGTCGGGAAGCCGCCAGGTGTTGTTCTGCCCCGAGGATTTTGATTCGTCCGGTTCTCCCCAAACCGTTTTCAGCTGGTCCAGCTGGTAGCCGGAGAGAAGGGCGTTCAGATCCCCCTCGTCCATCTGGAGGGCGGTGTCCAGGGCGGGGAGGTTGTCGGTGCTTTTGCGGTGATGGTACCCCCAGAACCAGGCCGCTGCCCCCACCACCAGGAGAAGGATCAGCAGCAGGGGAATCCAGACCTTCTTTTTCATGGGCGTCCTCCTTTCGCAGGCGGGAAGGGGCTAGGGCTTCAGGGCCTTCACCAGCCGGTCCACCGCCTCGGCCACATTCTTCCGGGGGGTGGCCAGGTTGAGGCGGATGTGGGTGTCGCCGGTGTCGGGGCGGAACCAGTCGCCATAATCCACCGCCAGGCGGCATTTCCCCTGCACAGTGTCCCGCAGCTGGTCGTTGGACAGATAGGCGCCCAGGTCCACCCACAGGAGGTAGGTGGCCTCCAGGGGGGTGACCACCGCCTTGGGAAGATCCCGGGCCAGGGTCTCGGTTACATACCGAGCGTTGCCCCGGATGATCTCCAGCACCTCGTCCAGCCACTGCTGGCCGTGGCGGTAGGCGGCCTCCACCGCCGTATTGCCGAAGGCATTGCCCCGGCGGACGCGGATCCGGTTGATGTAGGCGTCGAACTCCTTCCGGTAGTCCTCGTTGGGAAGGATGACAAAGGCGTTCTGGCAGCCGGCCAGGTTGAAGGTCTTGGAGGCGGAGGTGACGGTCATCAGCATGTCGTCGTAGCCGCCCAGGGTGGCGGTAGGGATGTGGGGCCGGTCCCCCAGGATGATGTCGTGATGGATCTCGTCGCTGATGACGAACACATGGTGCCGCCGGCAGATCTCCATAAGGCGGGACAGCTCCTCCCGGGTCCAGACCCGGCCGCAGGGGTTGTGAGGGGAGCAGAGGATGAAGAGCTTGACCCCGTTGTCCACAATCTTCTGTTCAAAATCCGCAAAGTCGATGGTGTAGTAGCCGTGCTCGTCGGGGACCAGGTCGCTCCACACCAGCTTGCGCCCCAGGTCGTTTACCGCGTTCATGAAGGGGTAATAGGAGGGGGTGAGGATGATGCAGGCATCTTCCGGCTGGGTGCGGAGGGTGACCATCCAGTAGATGGCCGCCACTACCCCGGGGGCAAAGCGAATCCAGGAGCGGTCCACCGTATATCCGTGGTGGGACTGCTCCCACTGGATGAAGGCGTCGTAATAGCTGTCCGGCGTGAGGGCGTACCCATAAATGCCGAAATCCGCCATCCGGTGGAGGGCCTCGTGCACCGCGTCGGGGGCGCGGAAGTCCATATCGGCCACCCAGAGGGGAAGCAGGCCCTCCTCTCCAAACCGGGCTTTGACGCCGTCCCACTTTTCACTGTTCGTCCCCAGGCGCTGGGGAGCGTAGTTCTTTTCCAGATCCAGCAACGGAATAACCACCTTTTTCAGTAAATTCGCGCTCCCATTGAGGAGGGAGGGCGGTCAGGCTGTCTCTATTGTAGCACAGATGGGAAGAAAAGCCCACACCCAAGAAGGGAAAATCGCTGCCCGGCTACAAGGGAAAATCCGCCGGGTACCGGTCGTCTATCAGGAAATAGGGATGGCCGTACTGCCGGCACATCGCCAGGCTATGGGCATTTTCCTGCTCCAGCAGCTCCTTGGTGCAGGAGGTATCGTCCAGCCGGTGCTCGGCAATGTTGGCGTAGGCCAGGATGTCGTCGAAATGTTCCCGGATGTACCGGCGGGTCATGACAAGGCAGTGGTACTGGATGTGGGGCAGGTACCGGCTGTCGAAGGATTCCTTCCAGTCAAAGGGGATGTAGCAGCCCTCCACCACCAGGGACTGGCGGTTCTCGATGGCTGTCTTGATGATCTCCCGGACGATGGGCCACAGGTACGCCTCCAGTTCCCGGTCGTCTTCCGGGGTCAGGGAGGTGTTCCCGCTGCGGATCAGCCCCATCTTCAGCAGGTCGATGGAGAGATAGGGCAGCCGGCCGCGTTCCAGAAGCCGCTGCGCCAGGGCGGTTTTTCCCGTATGGGAAGCGCCTCCAATGAGGATAATCAAAATGCCGCCTCCTTTTTATGGATGGGGTTCCTGGGGATCGGGTCGATGGAGGGGGCCGATCAGCCCTGCGTCCCACAGCGTTTCAAAGGTGTTGACCGCCCCGCTGTGTTCCACCAGCTTCCCCTCCACAACCCGGTCCACGTTGATCCCGGAGAAGGAGAGGCGGCGGCCGCTGGGCTGGATGCCCAGCCACTCCCCTTGGTGGGTCCCCTCCATGACGAACTGGGAGATCACATAATCCCCGCAGGAAAACTGCCGGGTGATCCGCAGGCAGTAGTCCGGATAGGTGGCCTTGGTGGCGGCGATGTGGTCCGCCATCCCCTCGATCCCCACCGGAACCAGCTGCCCTTCCGCCCACAGGCAGCAGGCGGGGGAGACAAACTCCGCCAAACGGTGGAGCTGGTTTTGGGAGACGATTTCCTGATAGAAGAGGCGTACGGTTTCGGCCGGGGTCATGGGCTTCCCTCCTGTCGATGGGCTGGCATAGAGCTGTCGATGGTCTGCGGCTTAGCGGCCTTCGGTCAGGGAAGCGAGCAGCCCCTGGCACCCCCGCAGAATCTCGTCGTAGGCCTGGTCAAAGTCCCCTGTGAACCAGGGGTCGGCGATGGAGGCCGAGTGGGGGGTATAGTCCAGCAGGAGATGGACCTTCCCCTGGGAATCGCCCCCAACGATCCGCAGGATATTTTGCCGGTTCTGCTGGTCCATCCCGATGATCAGGTCGAACCGGTCGTAGTCCTGGCGGGTCAGCCGGGTGGCCAGGTGGTTCCCCACGGGGATCCCTTCGGCCTGCAGCTTGCGGCGGGAGGGGGGATAGATGGGATTGCCGATCTCGTCGTCGCTGGTGGCGGCGGAATCGATGAAGAACTCCTCTTTCCGTCCCGCTTGGGAAACAAGGTGCTCCAGCAGATACTGGGCGGTGGGGCTGCGGCAGATGTTGCCGTGGCAGACGAATAAAATCTTGTGCATGGCGTTCACGTCCCTTCCTGGATGGTCTTGTCCTGCTGATTATACCATAAAGAAACACACATTTGCACGGCCAATTTTTCCAGAAACGATTCGGGGCGGCAGCACTCCTTGCTGTCGCCCCTTGATTGCCTACCAGCAAAGGCGGGAGAAGGCTGTCAACAGCGGTGCATATGCGTGCGCCGTTCATCTTGACTGTTGACTGGCTCGGCTGGCTTTGCCATTTGAGTATAATTGCTTATTCTTTTTTTATTACTGGTATCCAAATTTCACTGTATGCGTAGTTGGGCTTTTCTTCGTCCATTTTTGTAAACGAGAAAGAAAACGACTCTGCCAGTTCATAATCTGCCGTCATAAACCATTCGGAATAGATTCTTGCCATTGTATCCTGCAAAGTAAACGGGAATATTCCTTCATTTGGAAAAACTGCCCATGTATGAGCTTTAACAGGGAATGTGTCCAGATTACTGCTAATGTCATTTTTAGTTGTTAAAACTCCAATTAAATGCGTCAATTCTCCAGCTTCTTCAAGAAAGTTCGTATCTGATTCATAGGAAACATTTACAGTTTCGTATGGCTCAATATTTTGTAACTGGTGCATTTCCTCTTTCTGCTCCTGTGTTATGCTTTGTGCCAGTTCCAAAATAGCGTTGTTTACCCCCTCAAATTGTAACGGCACTCGTTTACTAACACCTGCAAACGTAAAAGCTGGTTTTTCAACAATTTTATATTCCATCAAAGTTCCTCCTTTCATAGTCACAACAAATTGTAATTTTTGGCATGATTTACACTGTTTCAACTTTGCGACTTGTGACGGTAAGATACCGCTCCATTTTTTAAATGCACGTGTAAACCCGTCTACGGATTGATACCCATATTTATAAGCGACATCTGTTACCTGCGCCCCCTGCAACAATTCTTTGTTAGCTTCTGAAAGTCGTCTGTTTTTTACATACTCATTCAGCGTCATATTGGTAAG
>CAJFKV010000009.1 GCA_904387055.1 Candidatus Heteroruminococcus faecigallinarum
TACTGTATCCACGTAATACCCTTTGCACCAAAATTCCCGGTTTCGATATGCAAATTTCATATCTCCGAATCTCTGGAATATCATCAAGCTGCTCTTTCCCTTTTAGATACCCCATGAAACTCGATACCGAGTATTTCGGCGGTATCTCTACCAGCATGTGAATATGATCCGGGCATACTTCTGCTTTCACAATTTTCACCTTCTTCCAGTTACACAGCGTTCTTAATATTTCTCCTATTTCTCTGCGCTTCTGTCCGTAGAACATTTTGCGCCGATATTTCGGCGCAAAGACTATGTGGTATTTGCAATTCCAGCTTGTATGCGATAAACTATTTACGTCGTTCATCTTTGAATGACCTCCCTTTGCTTCTTCGTGCAGTTGGCAGACCGCACTTCTATTATAGCAAAGGGAGTTTCTATTTCTTCATTATCGACATAAGTCTTTTCTCGAACCACTCGCCTAGCGAGTGGTTTTCGGTATACAAAAAGAACCCCCTGTCTGCATCTGCAAGACAGGGGGCGATGGTTGGAATCCTTAGTAATTTTCCGCCTTGATCTCGAAGTAAGCCTTGGGGTGAGAGCAGATGGGGCAGATTTCGGGGGCCTTTTTCCCGATGATGATGTGGCCGCAGTTGGAGCACTGCCAGATGGTATCCCCATCCCGGGAGAAGACCAGGCCGCCCTCCACATTGGCCAGCAGCTTGCGGTACCGGTTCTCATGCTCCTTCTCGATGGCGGCAACCCCGGCAAAGAGACGGGCAATGTCGTCAAAGCCCTCTTCCTTGGCCTCCTCTGCCATCTTGGCATACATGTCGGTCCACTCGTAGTTCTCGCCCTCGGCGGCGTCCAGCAGGTTCTCGGCGGTGGAGGGAACAGCGCCGCCGTGGAGCAGCTTGAACCACATCTTGGCGTGCTCCTTCTCGTTGTTGGCCGTCTCCTCAAAGATCTTGGCGATCTGGACATAGCCGTCCTTTCTCGCCTGGGAGGCATAGTAGGTGTACTTGTTGCGCGCCTGGGACTCTCCAGCAAAGGCAGTCATCAGATTGGCTTCGGTCTTGGTTCCTTTGAGTTCTTTCATCGTTTGTTACCTCCATTGCAGTCTATCTTTTGTCCACATGGGATCTACGCAATAAACGTAAGATCATCTATAATGATAACTCTTATCGAGAAAAATAGCAAGGGGCTCTTTTCACTTTATTGCGGATTTTTTGGGAAAAAGGGACTCCAGCTCCCCATTCCTGCGAACCTCCCGACAATCAGCGGGGCGCCTTCCTCCCGCGGCGGCCTTGGTCAGCAGGAAAAGAAGAAAGACCAGCAGATACTGAAACTGCGCTCCCCACAGCTGATAGATACCCAGCAGCAACAGCAGCACCGCCGCCGCGGCAGCTGCCATCCGGGGAAGAAACGCCTCCCTGCCGCTCAGGCCCATCCGCGTCCGGACCGTCCCTTCCAGGCCCATCAGGACGGCATAGACCACCAGGAAGAGCCAGATCAGCCAATAATACTGGGACTGGAAGGTCCGCGCTCTCCTCCCCTGCACCCAGTTATACAGCACCGGGTAAGCCGCCGTAATCCCTGTGGCCGCCAGCAGATAGACCCCGAAGGCGAATTGCCGAACAGATCGCTTCTGGATCATCGGTTTTCTCTCCCTTTCCTTGTCGTCTAAATTGATTGTACCAAATTTTTTCCCAAATAGATAGCTTCAAAAGCTACAAAACAACGGGAGTTTTCTGTATCGGGACACAACGTACGCCTGCCGGCTGGATCCCGAACCCGCGGGGGCCGCCTTCGGGCACGGCACCGTTTTATCCAATCTCCACCTTCCCTTGTCTTATCAAAGCCAACAGGAAGCTTTCCCGGTCAAAAAAGAGGGAAGGCTTTGCAAAGGAAACACCATTTTCCCTTCAAAACCTTCCCCTCCGGCAGGGAAACCCCGCCGCTTGCTACTCTTTTTTCAGCTGGCCCAGGCTGCTTGCCTTCAGATAGGCGTTGATAAAGCCGTCCAGGTCCCCGTCCATCACCGCATTCACGTTGCTGCTCTCGTACCCGGTGCGGTGGTCCTTCACCAGGGTATAGGGCATGAACACATAGGACCGGATCTGGGACCCCCAGGCGATCTCCTTCTGTACCCCTTTGATGTCCTCGATCCGTTCCAGGTGCTCCCGCTCCTTGATCTCCAGCAGCTTGGATTTCAGCATCGTCATGGCCACTTCCCGGTTCTGGTGCTGGCTGCGCTCGTTCTGGCAGGCCACCACAATGCCGGTGGGGATGTGGGTGATCCGGATGGCCGACTCGGTCTTGTTTACATGCTGGCCGCCGGCACCGCTGGACCGGTAGGTGTCCACCCGCAGGTCGCCCGGGTCGATCTGGATATCGTGGTCCTCGTCGATCTCCGGCATCACCTCCAGGGAGGCGAAGGAGGTGTGCCTCCGGCCGGAGGCGTCAAAGGGGGACACCCGCACCAGCCGGTGGACGCCCGCCTCGCTCTTGAGGAAGCCGTAGGCATTCTGCCCCTCCACTAGGATGCTGGCGCTCTTGATGCCCGCCTCGTCCCCGTCCAGGTAGTCCAGGATCCGATAGCGGAAGCCCTTTCTCTCCACCCAATGGGTGTACATCCGGTACAGCATGGCGGCCCAGTCCTGCGCCTCGGTGCCGCCCGCCCCCGCGTGGAAGGTGAGGATGGCGTTGTTCCCGTCGTACTCCCCCGTCAGCAGGGTGGACAGGCGCATCTCCTCAACCTTTGCCGCCAGGCTGTCATACTCCTCCTTGGCCTCAGGATAAACCGACTCGTCCTTCTCCTCCTGGGCCAGGTCAATCAGGGTCAGCAGATCCTCATATTGGCTGCGCAGCCCGGTGAGGGCGTCGATCTTTCCCTGGGTCTGCTTTGCTTTCTGCAGCACCTTCTGGGATTTTTCCAGGTCATCCCAAAAGCCCTCGCTGGCGGTCTCCGCCTCAAGCTGGGCCGCAGTGGACCGCAGCTGCTCCAGCCCCATGGCCTGGTCCAAATTGTCAATCTCCGGCTGCAGCGCCAGGGTGGCAAGCCGCAGTTCCTCCAGTTCCAGCATGGTATCTCTCCTATGGCATAAAATGATGGTTCCTCTGAACAATTGTCATACGAAAGTATTATATCCGACCGGCCCCAAAAAGTAAAGAGAATGCACCTGCCTCCCTGGGGGAAACGGCCGCTGGGGCGCTTGTTCACAGCTTGTTTACCATTGCAACACCGATTTGGTTTGAACTGTCATGGGTTTTGTACTATAATGAAGAACAAGGTATTTTTTGCCCGGTGGGCAATCAAAGAAGATCGGGGTTGATCGCTTGAATAAATATGTGGGCTGCGAATGCCCGGTTTGCAAAAAAAACTTCCAGCCGGAGGACGATGTGGTGGTTTGCCCGGTGTGTGGCGCTCCCCACCACCGCAGCTGCTACCAGCAAAACGGCGGCTGTGCTCTGGAGAGCCAGCACGCCCTGGGAAAGGAATGGCAGCCGCCCCAGCAACAGCAGCAGACGCCCCCTCCCGGCGCATTCTGTCCGGTATGCGGCGCCCCCGTTGCCCCCGGTTCCCAGTACTGCCACAGCTGCGGCAGCCTGCTGGGGGCCGCTCCCCAGGAGGAGCAGCGTCCTCCCCAGCAGCCCGGCTGGGGCAATCCCCAGCAGAACGGGCAGAATCCCAACCCCCAGCAAGGGCAGACTCCCCCATGGACCGACCCGCAAAACGGTCCCTGGGCCGGCCATAGCGGCGGTTACCAGCAGCAAAACGGGCCCTGGAACGGCCAGACCGGCCCCCAGCAGGGCCCCTGGAACGGCGGCCAGCCGGGAGGCGGTCCCTGGAACGGTCCCAATCAAGCTCCTCCCTTCGGCTACGGGCAGTACAATCCCTTCGGCGGGATCAACATGAACGAGGAGATCGACGGCATCTCGGCCAAGGAATATGCCGCCATGGTCGGCCCCAGCGCCCCCTATTATCTGGCGCGCTTTAAGGCCATGGCCTCCAACCGCCGGTCGGTTACCTGGAACTGGGGAGCCTTCTTCTTCAATTTCCTGTACTTCTTCTACCGGAAGATGTACGCGGTGGGAATTCTGCTGGCTGCCTTGTTTGTGGCCAGCATGCTGCCAGCCTTTCTGTACACCTACGAATACCTGGTGGAACTGATGGCCTCCGGCGCGGCCATCTCCTTCCCGCTGCCTCAGATCGTCACTCCCCACATGGAGCAGCTGGTTATGCTGCAGAGCATGATGCGGATGCTGTGGTTTGTGGTGATGTGCCTGTGCGGCCTGTGGGCCAACAAGCTTTATTTCAGCGCTGCCAAGAATACCATCCAGCAGCTGCGGCAGGACAACCGCTGCCAGGACGTTGGCTTCTACATCCACAGTCTGGCCCTCCGGGGCGGCGTCTCCAAAGGGGTTGTCCTCGGGGTGATTGGCCTTCTGTTTTTGGCCTATATGATTATCTCCTACTGCATCGGCATGATGGTGCTGGGATAGATTTACACAGGAAGAGGAGGATCTCCCATGAAGGTTACAAAAGCTGTTATTCCCGCGGCGGGGCTGGGCACCCGGGTGCTCCCCGCCTCCAAGGCCATGCCCAAGGAAATGCTCCCCATCGTGGACAAGCCCGCCATCCAGTACATTGTGGAGGAGGCGGTGGCCTCGGGCATTACCGACATTCTCATCATCACCAGCCGGGGCAAGTCGGCGGTGGAGGACCACTTTGACCGGTCCCCCGAGCTGGAGGCCCGCCTGGAGAAGAGCGGCAAGACCCAGCTGCTGGAGGAGATCCGCGCCCTCTCCTCCCTGGCCAACATCCACTACATCCGGCAGACCGAGGCCAAAGGCCTGGGCCATGCCGTCTACTGTGCCCGGGCGTTTGCCGGCAATGATCCCATCGCCGTCCTCTACGGGGACGACGTGGTCATCGGCGGACAGCGGCCTGCCACCCGGGAGCTGTGTGACGCTTACGAGCAGTACGGCAAAGGGGTGGTGGGGATCAAGCCGGTCCCCCTGGAGGAGCTGATCGGCCGGTATTCCTGCCTGGCGGTCTCCCCCCTGGAGGAGCGGGTCTTCTCGGTGACCGACATGATCGAGAAGCCCACCCGGGAGCAGGTTCTGTCCAACTATTCCATCCTGGGGCGGTGTGTTCTGCCGCCGGAAATCTTCCCCATTCTGGAAACCCTCCCCACCGGCGCCGGCGGGGAATACCAGCTGACCGACGCCATGAAGCTCCTGGCCCGCCGGGACGGGATGATCGGCGTGGAGTACACCGGCACCCGCTACGACATGGGCAACAAGCTGGGGATTCTTCAGGCCGCCATCGAGGTGGGGCTCCAGCATCCGGAAACCGGCGCTTCTCTCCGCCGCTACCTAAAAGAGCTGGCGGCCACTCTATAGCCGTTGATCTACCCTTCGCGGGGCGCAGCCATTGCCGCAGCCCCGCGCTTTTGTTTTGTTGGCCGGTCCCGATTCCATCAAAAAAGGAGGTCTTTTGTTGGACAGTCTCTGTTCCCTGTTTCTCACCTTCCTGGCCTACAGCTGCCTGGGATGGGCCTTTGAATCCCTCTGCTGCTCGGTGATTGCCCGCCGCCCCATCAACCGGGGCTTCCTCACCGGGCCGGTCTGCCCCATCTATGGGGTGGGGGCGCTGCTGGTGATCTACCTGCTCTCCCCCTTTGCCGGAAGCCTGCCCCTGCTCTTTGTGGCGGCGGTGCTGGTGACCAGCGTCCTGGAGTATGTCACCGGCTGGGCCCTGGAGACCCTTTTCCACGCCAAATGGTGGGACTATTCCGACCACCGGTTCAATATCCACGGGCGGGTCTGCCTGCAAAACGCCCTGGTCTTCGGGGTGCTGGGGGTTGTGGTGGTCAGGATCATCCATCCGGTGGTGGAGGGGTGGATCCTCTCCCTGCGGGGGACGGCCCTCTACCTTGTGTCCGGCGGGCTGTTCCTGGTCTTTGCCGCCGACCTGGCCACCACCCTGATTACGCTGATCCGCCTGCAAGGGAAGCTGGCGCAGCTTCAGCAGCTGGCGGCCCAGCTCCGCCAGCGGAGCGAGGCCTACCAGCAGGCCCTGGAGCTGAATCTGAACCTCCGCCGCAGCGAGCTGGAAGAGATGCTGGAGAGCCGTCTCCAGGAGCTGCACCGCCGGCGGGAGGCCCTGGGCCTGCCCAGCCGGGAGGAGCTGAGCGAGAAGCTGGAGGAAAGCCTTGGGGAGCTGCGCCGCCGCTGGGAGGAGCGAGAGCTTCCTTCCGCCCGGGATGCCAAGGACCACCTCTCCCAGGAGATGGACGACCGGGCCGCCTCTCTGCGGTTCCCCTACCGCCGGCTGCTGGAGGCTTTCCCCACCTTGAAATCCCACCGGTACCAGGGCGCCCTGGACCGGCTGCGGGAATCCCTTGACCGACTGGGAAAAGGAGGGAAAGAACGGTGACCCTCTCCTACCCGTCCTTTGCCATCGGGGAGGAGGGCTGGCAGCGGGAAGCCCCACGCCTTGCCCGGCTGGTGGACCCGCTGGTAGCCTGGTACCGGCGCAGCGCTCGTCCCCTCCCCTTCCGGCTGGACGCCACCCCGTACCGGGTATGGATCTCGGAGATCATGCTCCAGCAAACCCGGATGGAGGCGGCCGTCCCCTATTTTAACCGGTTCACCCAGGAGCTGCCCGGCCCGGCCGCCCTGGCTGCCGCTCCGGAGGAGCAGCTGATGAAGCTGTGGGAGGGGCTGGGCTACTACAGCCGCGCCCGCAATCTGCAAAAGGCCGCCCGCATTCTGGTGGAAGAGCATGGCGGCCAGCTGCCCCCCTCCTACGACGAGCTTCTCGCCCTGCCCGGCATCGGGGAATACACGGCGGGAGCCATCGCCTCCATCGCCTTTGGCATTCCGGTACCGGCGGTGGATGGGAACGTGCTGCGGGTCCTCTCCCGGATCCTGGGCTGCCGGGACGACATCCTTTCTCCCGCCGTAAAGAAAGCCTTTTCCCGGGCCCTGCTGGCGGTGATGCCCCAGGACTGTCCCGGCGACTTTAACCAGGCTTTAATGGAGCTGGGGGCCACCGTCTGCCTGCCCAATGCCGCTCCCCGCTGCCAGGACTGCCCGGTGGCGGACCAGTGCTGGGCCCTGGCCTCCGGCGATCCTACCGTTCTGCCGGTAAAAGGCGCCAAAAAGCCTCGCCGCCTCCAGCCGGTCACCGTTTTGATCCCCGCCGCCCAGGGGAAGCTCCTCCTCCACCGCCGCCCCGCCAAGGGTCTACTGGCCGGCCTGTGGGAGCTGCCCAACCGGGAGGAGAGCCTTACCCGGAAGGAATGCCTGGCCCTGCTGGACCAGTGGGGCGCCGACAGTCCCCGCCTTCTCCCTCTGCGGCCGGGCCAGCACATCTTCAGCCACATCACCTGGCAGATGACCGGGTACCTGGCCCTCTGCCGGGAGGCCTTTTCCCCTCCCCCCGGCTTTGTCTGGGTCACGCCGGACCAGCTGGAAGCGGACTACGCCCTTCCCAGCGCCTTCTCCTGCTACCGGGGCGAGCTGGCCGCCTTTGCCGGGATGACCCGGTAACCCCTCACCCCGCCACAGCACGCAAAACACCCCGGGTGCCCAAGCGGCATCCGGGGTGTTGTTTCTTTTCCTGCAAATCGCTTACAAGGGCCGCGGCTGCCCGGGCCGGTCCTCGCTTTCCGCGGAGGGGAGCTTGGCCGGCTCCTGTTCCAGCAGCCTCATAAACTCCTGGCCGGTGATGGTCTCGTTGTCGTACAGATACTTGGCCAGGGAATGGAGCTTGGGCAGGTTCTGGCTGAGAAGTTCCTTCGCCTTTTCGTACTGGGTTTTCACCAGCTTCACCACCCGGTGATCCACCAGGGCGGCCGTCTCGGCGGAACAGGCCAGGGAGGTGTCGCCCCCCAGGTACTGGTTCTGGACCGTTTCCAGGGCTACCATGCCGAACTCCTCGCTCATGCCGTACCGGGTAATCATAGCCCGGGCCAGCCTGGTGGCCTGCTCGATGTCGTTGGAGGCGCCGGTGGTCACCGACTGGAAGATCAGCTCCTCGGCCACCCGGCCGCCGGTGAGGGTGGCAATCTTGTTTTCAATCTCTTCCTTGCTCATCAGGTAGTGGTTCCCCTGGTCCACCTGCATGGTATAGCCCAGGGCGCCGGAGGTACGGGGGATGATGGTGATCTTGGTAACCGGGGCGCTGTGGCTCTGGAGGGCCGCCACCATGGCGTGTCCGATCTCATGATAGGCCACGATCATCTTCTCCTTGTCCGAGAGGATGGCGTTTTTCTTTTGGTAGCCGGCGATGACCACCTCCACGCTCTCCTCCAGGTCGGACTGGGACACCTTGTCCCGGCCGCTGCGCACCGCCCGCAGGGCGGCCTCGTTGATGATGTTGGCCAGCTCGGCGCCGCTGGCGCCGGCCGCCACCCGGGCAATGGCCCCGAAATCGATGTTGGGCTCCATGGCTACCTTCCGGGCATGGACCTTCAGGATATCCTCCCGGCCCTTCTGGTCGGGAAGCTCCACCGGGATTCGCCGGTCAAACCGGCCGGGGCGCAGCAGGGCGGGGTCCAGGGAATCGGGCCGGTTGGTGGCAGCCAGGATGATGACGCCCTTCTTGCCGTCAAAGCCGTCCATCTCGGTGAGGAGCTGGTTGAGGGTCTGCTCCCGCTCGTCGTTGCCGCCCAGGCCGCCCTCACCCCGCTTCTTGCCGATGGTATCGATCTCGTCGATGAAAACAATACAGGGGGCCTTCTCGTTGGCCTGTTTAAACAGATCCCGCACCTTGGCGGCGCCCATGCCCACAAACATCTCCACAAATTCCGAGCCGGAGATGGAGAAGAAGGGAACGTTGGCCTCGCCGGCCACCGCCTTGGCCAGGAGGGTTTTGCCGGTTCCGGGAGGGCCCACCAGCAGGGCGCCCTTGGGGATGGTGGCGCCGATGCGGGCGTATTTTTCCGGGTCGTGGAGGAAGTCCACAATCTCCCCCAGCAGCTCCTTTGCCTCATCCTCGCCGGCCACGTCGCTGAACTTCACACCGCCGGTGGACTGCACATAGACCTTGGCGTTGCTCTTGCCGAAGGTCATGGCCGGGCCGCCGCCCATGCCGTTCTTCTTCACCATGCTGCGTATAAAAAGCTGACCGATGAGATAAATAATCCCAATGGGCAGAACCCAGCTGATAAGGAAGCTGAGCAGCCAGGGCATCTCCTCCACCACCGGGGTGCCGAAATCGGTGATCCCCGCGTCATAGAGCCGGTCGGTCAGTCCCGGGTCGTACATGGGCCCGGTTTTATAGTACCGGGTGGGGTCGCTGTCGTCGGCAAAGACAATCTCATCCTGGTTGATCTCCACCTGGGTTACATTTCCCTCGTCGACCATGGTCAGGAAGGTGCCGTAGCTGACCTCCTCCACCTGGGCCGACAGAATCTGGGGAAAGAAGAGAACATTGAGGATCATCAGAATCAGCATTCCGATCAAATAGTAATAGATCAATGGTTTTTTGGGCGGCGTATAATCTTTCACAGGGCTTTCCCTTCCTCTCTCTTGTTCTGGAATCCGTTGTCCGATGTGCCCAGTATACCAATTATATTTGACAGCCACAAGCATTTTTTATGAACAACCCTTAAATGGAAATTGGACCAGGCGCCCGCGGCGGCGGACTCCTGGTCCAATTATGACAAAAAGGGAAACAAATCGTAAACGGAGATTATGTTTCCGACCCGTCGGAATACACCATAGCAGGCCGGCGTTTGTGTTCGCTGGCTCTGTGCATCCGTTCAATCTTTTCCTGGGCCTCCCGGTCGGTTTCCCCTTCCAGCAGCAGCCGGTCCAGCTGGGCATAGGAGAAGCCCAGCTCCTTCTCGTCGGTCTGCCCCTCAAACAGGCCGGCGGAGGGTGCCTTCCGGATGATGGCCTCCGGCGCGCCCAGATACCGCAGGAAGTCGTACACCTCGGCGACGGTCAGGTCCCCGATGGGGTTGACGTCATAGGCGCCGTCCCCCCACTTGGTAAAGTACCCCACATAGCCCTCGCTCCGGTTGCCGGTGCCGGCCACCAGGGCGCCCCGGCTCTGGGCGGCGGCATAGAGGGTGGTCATCCGCAGACGGGGGGCGATGTTGGCCGCAGCGACGGGGGTCACCTCCTGCACCGGGGAGAGGGCTTCCAACAGGGCGGCCTTCACCCCGCTCAAATCCACCTCCCGCTGCTCGATTCCGAACTGCTGGGCCACCAGGCGGCCATGGTCCCGGTCCTCCCCAAAGTTCCGGCTGGACTGGCAGGGAAGGATGATCCCCAGGGTGTTGTCGCAGGCCTTCTTGCACAGGATGCCTACCAGGGCGCTGTCCTTGCCGCCGGAGTTCCCGTAGACAAAGCCCTTGGCGCCCGACTCCCGAAGGGCTTTTTGCAGGAACGCCACCCGATTCTTCAATTCCTGTTCATAGTTGCGCATCGTTTCTTTCCTCCTTACCGTCGTGCCGACGCCCTCACAAATTCCCGGAACAAGGGATGGGCCCGGTTGGGCCGGCTTTTGAATTCCGGATGGTACTGGACGCCGATGTAAAAGGGATGCCCGGGCAGCTCCACGGCCTCCACCAGCCGCCCGTCGGGGGAAAGACCGGCAAACACCATCCCCTTCTCTACAAAGGCTTCCCGGTACTGGTTGTTGAATTCATACCGGTGGCGATGCCGCTCCTCGATCCGTTCCTGGCCGTAGGCAGCCCGCAGCAGGGTCCCCTCCTGCAGGGCGCAGGGATAGGCACCCAGGCGCATCGTCCCGCCCTTGGGCAGGTTGCCCAGCTGGTCGGGCATCAGGTCGATGACCCGGTGGCTGCTCTCGGGGGAAAACTCCGCCGAATCGGCATCGGCAAGGCCCAGCACATCCCGGGCAAACTCGATGGCGGCAATCTGCATCCCCAGGCAGATGCCCAGGTAGGGAATTCCCCTCTCCCGGGCATACCGGGCGGCTTGGATCATCCCCTCGATGCCCCGGCTGCCGAAGCCGCCGGGCACCAGGATGCCGTCCGCCTCCCCCAGGCGGGCGGGGGTGGTTTCCGGGGTCAGCTCCTCGCTGTCCACCCAGTCGATCTCCACATGGACCCCGTTCTCCCAGCCGCCGTGGGCCAGGGCCTCGGCCACCGAAAGATAGGAGTCGTGAAGGCGCACATATTTGCCCACCAGGGCGATCCGCACCGACCGCCTGCAGCCGGCAATCCGCTGGAGCATCTCCTTCCACTCGGTCAGGTCGCAGGGACGGTCGGGCAGCTCCAGCTCCCGCAGAGCGATCCGGGCAAGGCCCGCCTCCTCCAGCATCATGGGCGCCTGGTACAGAACCGGCAGGGTCAGGTTCTGGATGACACAGTCGGCCTTCACGTTGCAGAAGAGGGCGATCTTGTCCAGCACCGACTGCTCCACCGGCTCGTCGCACCGGGCCACGATGATATCCGGCTGGATGCCGAAGGACTGGAGCTCCTTGACCGAGTGCTGGGTGGGCTTGGATTTGTGCTCCCCGGAGGACTGGAGATAGGGGATGAGGGTCACATGGATGAAGAGGCAGTTGCGCCGCCCCACCTCATGGGAGATCTGGCGGATGGCCTCCAAAAAGGGCTGGGACTCCATATCGCCGGTGGTGCCGCCGATCTCGGTGATGACAATATCCGCCCCGGTTTTCTCCTGCACCGAGAAGATAAAGGACTTGATTTCATTGGTGATGTGGGGGATCACCTGGACCGTCTCCCCCAGGTATTCCCCCCGCCGCTCCTTGGTGAGGACATTCCAGTAGACCTTGCCGGTGGTCAGGTTGGAAAATTTGTTCAGGTCCTCGTCGATGAACCGCTCGTAATGGCCCAGGTCCAGGTCGGTTTCGGCCCCGTCCTCGGTGACGTATACCTCGCCGTGCTGGTAGGGGCTCATGGTTCCCGGGTCCACATTGATGTAGGGGTCCAGCTTTTGGGCGGCGATCTTGAACCCCCGCGCCTTCAGCAGCCGCCCCAGGGAAGCGGCTGTGATCCCTTTTCCCAGTCCGGAGACCACGCCCCCGGTGACGAAAATATACTTTGCCATCCTCGTTCCTCCTTTTCCTTCCTCTTGCTGTCCTCGTCTGTCCTGTTTCTTAGAAGCGGTCCTCCCGCACCCCGCCGGGGAAGAGGGCCGCAATGTCCACCAGCTCCACGTTCTCCTCCGTATACCGGCTGTGGAGGCTCTGGGCCAGGGCCCGGGCCGTATCCAGAGCGGTGAGGCAGGGGATGCCCAGTTCCACCGCCTTGCGGCGGATCTTCACGCTGTCCCGGGCGGGGATGCGCCCCTTGGCGGAGGTGGAGATGATGACCTTCACCTTGCCGCTCTCCAGGAGGGTGCGGGTATTCCGGTCCGCCTCGTGGATCTTCTTCACCGTCTCCACCTGCAGCCCCGCCTCCCGCAGGGTGCGGGCGGTGCCCTCGGTGGCGTAGAGGGCAAAGCCCAGGTCCGCATACAGGCGGGCGATGGAGGCGATCTCCCCCTTGTCCGAATCCCGGACGGTAATCAGAGCGCCCCCCTCCTTCTCCATCCGGTACCCGGCGGCGATCAGCCCCTTGTACACCGCCTCGTCCATGGTGCGGGCGATGCCCAGCACCTCGCCGGTGGACTTCATCTCCGGCCCCAGCTGGGTATCCAGGTCGGCCAGCTTCTCAAAGGAGAAAACCGGCACCTTGACCGCCCCATACCGGGAGGAGGGCACCAGCCCGCCGGCCCAGCCCATCTCCTTGAGGGTGTGCCCCAGCATGATCCGGGTGGCCAGGTCCACCATGGGCACACCGGTCACCTTGCTGATATAGGGCACGGTGCGGGAGGAGCGGGGATTCACCTCGATGACATAAACCTCTCCCTCGTGGATGACATACTGGATGTTCACCAGCCCCTTGGTCTTGAGGGCCAGGGCCAGCTTGGTGGAGCAGTCCACCAGCCGCTGGGTCTCCTTCTGGGTGATGTTCCAGGCGGGATAGACGGCGATGGAGTCGCCGGAATGGATGCCCGCCCGCTCGATGTGCTCCATGATGCCGGGGATCAGCACGTCGGTGCCGTCGCAGATGGCGTCCACCTCCAGTTCGGTCCCCATCAGGTATTTGTCGATGAGCACCGGGTTCTCCACCTGGTGGGAAAGGATAATCCCCATATACTCCCGGATGTCCTCGTCGGAGAAGGCGATGATCATGTTCTGGCCCCCCAGCACATAGGAGGGGCGCAGCAGCACCGGATAGCCCAGCTTCCCCGCGGCGGCCAGGGCCTCCTCGGTGGTGAAGACCGTGTCCCCCTTGGGCCGGCTGATCCCCAGCTCCTCCAGCAGGGCGTCGAACCGGGCCCGGTCCTCGGCGGCATCGATGCTGTCCGCCGGGGTGCCCAGGATGGGGACGTTGTGCTCCGACAGGCACTTGGTCAGCTTGATGGCGGTCTGCCCGCCGAAGGCCACCACCGCCCCCATGGGCTTCTCCACCCGGATGATGTCCAG
Source organism: Candidatus Heteroruminococcus faecigallinarum (assembly GCA_904387055.1). Taxonomy (GTDB): domain Bacteria; phylum Bacillota; class Clostridia; order Oscillospirales; family Ruminococcaceae; genus Heteroruminococcus; species Heteroruminococcus faecigallinarum. Next base: position 13,463 of record CAJFKV010000009.1, read on the forward strand.
CACATCCTCGGGGGTGAGGGGCTCAAAGTACAGGCGGTCGGCGGTGTTGAAGTCGGTGGAGACCGTCTCCGGGTTGTTGTTGACGATGACCACCTGGCAGCCCGCCCTCTTGAGGGCCCAGACGCAGTGGACCGAGCAGTAGTCAAACTCGATCCCCTGGCCGATCCGGATGGGACCGGAGCCGAAGACCAGCACCACCGGCCGGCCGTCCTTCTTCTCCGCAATAAAGGGGGCGGCCTCGTCCTCCTCGTCGTAGGCGGCGTAGAAGTAGGGGGTCTCGGCGGCAAACTCGGCGCCGCAGGTGTCCACCATCTTGTAGACCGCCGGCAGGTGGAAGGGAATCTCCCCGCCGCTCAGCTCCCGGATGGTTTTGTCCAGATAGCCCATCTTCTTGGCCCTGCGGTAGGTGGCCTCGTCCACCGGCCCCCGGGAGAGGGTTTCCTCCATGGCCCGCAGGTTCTGGAGCTTCTCCAGGAACCACCGGTCGATCCGGGTCAGCTGGTGGATCTGCTCCACCGTCATCCCCCGGCACAGCCCCTCGTAAACGGCGAAGAGCCGCTGGTCGTCGCAGGCCAGGATCTTCTCCTCCAGGGCCTTGTTGTCCAGCGGGGCCAGCGCCTCCATGCGAAGGGTGTTCTGGGAGATTTCCGCCCCCCGCACCGCCTTCATCAGCGCCTCCTCAAAGGTCTGGCCGATGGCCATCACCTCGCCGGTGGCCTTCATCTGGGTGCCCAGGGTCCGCTTGGCGTAGACAAACTTGTCAAAGGGCCACTTGGGGAACTTGACCACCACATAGTCCAGCGCCGGCTCAAAACAGGCGCAGGTCTTGCCGGTGACCTCGTTGGGGATCTCGTCCAGGGTATAGCCGATGGCAATCTTGGCGGCCACCCGGGCGATGGGATAGCCGGTGGCCTTGGAGGCCAGGGCCGAGGACCGGGAGACCCGGGGGTTCACCTCGATCACCGCATACTGGAAGCTGTCGGGGTTGAGGGCAAACTGGCAGTTACAGCCCCCCTCGATGCCCATGGCGGTGATGATCCGCAATGCCGCCGACCGGAGCATCTGGTATTCCTTGTCGGCCAGGGTGACGGCGGGGGCGATGACAATGGAATCGCCGGTGTGGACCCCCACCGGGTCCAGGTTCTCCATGGAACAGACGGTGATGGCGTTGCCGTTCTTGTCCCGCATCACCTCAAACTCGATCTCCTTCCAGCCGGAGATGCACTTCTCGATGAGCACCTGGGTGATGGGGGAGAGGCGCAGGCCTCCCTGGGCAATCTCGTGGAGCTCCTCCGGGGTGGCGGCGATGCCGCCGCCGGTGCCGCCCAGGGTAAAGGCGGGCCGGACGATGACCGGGTAGCCGATCTCCCCGGCGAAGGCCATGGCGTCCTCCACCGTCTCCACCACCTTGGAGGGGACCACCGGCTGGCCGATGGACTCCATGGCGTCCTTAAAGAGCTGCCGGTCCTCCGCCTTGTCAATCGTCTCCAGGTTGGCCCCCAGCAGCGCCACCCCGTGGCTCTGGAGGAAGCCCTCCTTGGCCAGCTGCATGGAGAGGGTCAGCCCCGTCTGTCCGCCCAGGGTGGAGAGGAGGCTGTCCGGCTTCTCCTTCTCGATGATCCGGCGGATTACCTCGGGGGTCAGGGGCTCAATATACACGTGGTCGGCCATGGCGGCGTCGGTCATGATGGTGGCCGGGTTGGAATTGACCAGCACCACCTCCAGCCCCTCCTCCTTCAGGGCGCGGCAGGCCTGGGTGCCGGCGTAGTCGAATTCCGCGGCCTGGCCGATGACGATCGGCCCGGAGCCAATGACCAGAACTTTGTGGATGTTGGGATTCAGCGGCATGGTTACTTCTCCTCTCTTTCTTGGCGGCCGGCGGGGCGGTACCCCTCCATCATGGCGATAAACCGGTCAAACAGCAGCTCGGTATCGTGAGGGCCGCCGCAGGCCTCCGGGTGGAACTGGACCGAAAAAGCAGGCTTGTCGGTATAGTCCACCCCCTCACAGGTTTGGTCGTTGGCATTGACAAAGGAGAGCTTCGCCTCCCGGGGCAGCGTGTCCGACCGGACCGCGTACCCGTGGTTCTGGCTGGTGATAAACAGCCGCCCGGTGGCCAGCTCCTTTACCGGCTGGTTGGCCCCCCGATGGCCGTACTTCAGCTTCACCGTCCTGGCCCCGTGGGCCAGGGCCAGCAGCTGGTGCCCCAGGCAGATGCCGAAGAAGGGCACCCGGGCCTGGCAGAGCACCTTCAGCTGGGCGATGATCTCGTGGTTTTCCTCCGGGTCGCCGGGCCCGTTGGAAAGCATCACCCCATCCGGGTCCATGGCCAGAATCTCCTTTGCGGTGGTGAAGGCGGGAACCACCGTCACCTGGCAGCCCCGGGCGGCCAGCTCCCGGACGATGTTCTCCTTGGCGCCGAAGTCCCACAGCACCACCCGGAACCGCTCCTCCCCCTGGGCAGGCACCCTGCGGGGCTCCCGGCAGGTGACCGACCGGACCGCCTCCCGGATGGAGAACCGGCGCAGCTCCTCCAGCTCCTCCTCCCCGTAGGGCGGCGCCTTGGGGGTGAGCTTGCCGTTCATCACGCCGTGCTCCCGCAGGATCCGGGTGAGGCGGCGGGTGTCGATCCCGCTGAGGGCCGGCAGCCCTTGGGCCTTAAAAAAGGTGTCAAGATCCCCTTCGCTGCGGAAGTTGGAGGGACACTGACACCATTGTCGTGTAATATAACCGCGGGGCTGAACCGAGCCGCTTTCAAAATCGGAGGGGATCACGCCGTAGTTGCCGATCAGGGGGAAGGTCTGCACCACAATCTGGCCAAAATAGCTGGGATCGGTAAGGGTCTCCAGATAGCCGGTCATCCCGGTGGTAAACACCACTTCCCCCACCGTCTCCCGGTCGCAGGCGCCGTAGCCGCTTCCCTCAAAAACCGTTCCATCCTCCAAAAGCAGATAGAACTTTTTCTCTTCCATGAACCATTCTCCTTCCTATTCCCCAAAGAGGGGCCGCCGGCCTTGTTCCGGCAGCCCCCGCTTCTTTTCCTCTTCTAGTCCTCCAGGACCAGATATTCTTCCCGGGCCGCTCCCACCGAGACGTATTTGATGGAGCACTGGACCTTCTTTTCCAGGTAGCGGATATACTCCTGGGCCTCCTTGGGCAGGTCCTCCCAGCGGCGGCACTTGGAGATGTCGCAGTGCCAGCCGGGCAGATATTCCACCACCGCCTTGGCGCGGTCCAGCTTGGCGCCGGTGGGGAACTCCTCGGTGATAACGCCGTCCACCTGGTAGGCCACGCAGACGGGGATCTTCTCCAGGTAGGAGAGCACGTCCATCTTGGTAAGGGCGATCTGGTCCGCCCCCTGCATCCGCACCCCGTACCGGGAGGCGGGCACGTCAAAGGGACCCACCCGGCGGGGCCGGCCGGTGGCCGCGCCGTATTCCCCGCCCGCTTCCCGCAGGCGGTCGGCCTCGTCCCCGAACATCTCGCAGACGAAGGGTCCCTCCCCCACGCAGGTGGAGTAGGCCTTCATCACCCCTACCGACAGGTCCAGCTTGTGGTTGGGCACCCCGGCCCCCACCGGGGCATAGGCGCCGATGGTGGACGAGGAGGAGGTGTAAGGATAGATGCCGAAGTCAATATCCCGCAGGGCGCCCAGCTGGGCCTCGAAGAGGATCTTCCTGCCAGCCTTGGCCGCCTCGTCCAGATAGCGGGAGGTATCGCAGATATAGGGGCGCAGGGGAGCGCCGTAGGTCTCCAGCCAAGCCCACACCTGGTCAAAATCGATGGGCTGGGCATGGTAGACGCCAGTAAAGGTGAGGCTCTTCCACTCCACAATCCCCCGCAGCCGCTCCTTGAGGGCTTCCGGCTCCAGCAGCTCGCCCATCCGGATGGCCTTCTTCATATATTTGTCCCCATAAACGGGGGCGATCCCCCGGCGGGTGGAGCCGTACCGGGCATCCCCCAGGCGCTCCTCCTCCAGGCAGTCCTGCTGGCGGTGATAGGGCAGGCAGATGACCGCCTTGTCGCTGATCTTCAGGTGCTGGGGACCCACTTCAATCCCCGCGTCCCGCAGGCGGCCCATCTCCCCGGCCAGGTGCTCCAGGTCGATGACCATGCCGTTTCCCATCACGTTGGTCACCTCGCCCCGCAGAATGCCGGAGGGCAGCAGGTTCAGAATAAACTTTCCCTTGTCGTTTACCACCGTATGGCCGGCGTTGTTCCCCCCCTGATAACGGACCACCACATCGTAGTCCTGGGAGAGAAGATCCACCATCCGGCCTTTTCCCTCGTCGCCCCAGTTGATTCCGGTAATCGCTGTCAACATCGTCATTCCTCCAACCGCTCAAATTCTGCCGGCAGGCTTCCTTGCAGCGCTATATGCCGCACCGGGTTGACCGCCCGTGGGAAGTCTCTCCTTTTCAAGAAACCGGCCGGGCACGCGCCCCGAGCCGTTTCTTCCCGCAAAAAAGGCGTCCATAAGGGCGCCCCTCTTTGCCGGAAGGGATCCGTCCCACGAACGCCTTTGTTCATCCCAAATATTATAGCACCCGCTCCCCTCCATTGCAAGAAGCAGCGGGAGATTTTGGGATTTCACCAGAAAAAGCCCACGCCAGGCCATCCTTTTTGCAAAGGAAATAAAAATTTTGCCTGGCGCACTTTTCTCCTTGACAATGGCGCCGCCACGGTCTATAATGCCCACATACAGCAAAGGCGCTGCGGTCCACAAAGGCCGCGGCGCCTTCTTTTTTATGTTCGCCTGCCTCTACAGGGAGTTTTCCCGGCAAAGGGGAAGGCAATACACTATGGAAAGGAAGGTTCTCTATGAGCACAATCCGCATTCCCGACGGCTACACCTCCGACAAGCCCCTCACTCTTCTGGAGACCCAAAAGGCCATCGACATCATCAAGCTGGTCTTCATCCGTCACCTGAAGAGCGCCCTCTGCCTCACCCGGGTATCCGCCCCGCTCTTCGTGGCGGACCACACCGGCCTCAACGACGATCTGAACAATGTGGAGCGGGCAGTCTGCTTCGACATCAAGGAGACGGGCGGCACCGCTCAGGTGGTCCAGTCTCTGGCCAAGTGGAAGCGGTACGCCCTAGGCAAATACGGTTTTGCCCCCGGCACCGGCCTGGTGACCGATATGAACGCCATCCGCCGGGACGAGGAGATGGACAACCTCCATTCCATCTATGTGGACCAGTGGGACTGGGAGGCGGTTCTTCCCGAGGGAAAGCGCAACAAGGCCTACCTGATGGAGACGGTCCAGAAGATTGTGGACGCCATCTGTGACACCGCCGAGGAGCTCCATGTGATCTTCCCCTCCCTGGGCAGCATCCCCAGCCGGTCCGTCAGCTTCATCACCACCCAGGAGCTGGAGGACCTGTACCCGGACGCCACCCCCCAGGAACGGGAAAACCGGTATGTCCGGGAGCACAAAACCGCCTTCATCATGGAGATTGGCGGCAAGCTGCGGTCGGGCATCCGCCACGACGGCCGCGCCCCCGACTACGACGACTGGAAGATGAACGGCGACATCATCATGTGGAACGACACCCTGGGACAGGCCTTTGAGGTGTCCAGCATGGGTATCCGGGTGGATGCCGCCTCCATGGACCAGCAGCTGACCCTGGCCGGATGCGACGAGCGGCGGCTGCTTCCCTTCCACAAGATGGTGCTGGACGGCACCCTCCCCCTCACCATCGGCGGCGGCATCGGCCAGTCCCGCCTGTGCATGCTTCTTCTCCACAAGGCCCACATCGGCGAGGTACAGGTGTCCATCTGGGACGACAAAACCGTCGCCGCCTGCAAGGCCGCCGGCATCCGCCTGCTGTAGCATTTTTCCGGCGCGGCCCTCCCCCTTCCGGGGGGCGGCTGCGCCGGGAGCCGTTTTTTGCCTTTTCCGGCCCGGGACCGCCCCGCCGGCCGCAATCCACCCTGAAAGGAGTTCTTGGAAATGACAACCGAAACCACCTTCCCCCGTGTTCCCCAGCTCTTTGGCTCCATGGTCTTCAACGACCATGCCATGCGGGAGCGGCTGCCCCGGGAGACCTATAAGGCCCTCCAACGGACCATCCAGCTGGGAAAAAGCCTGGACGAAAGCATCGCCAACGTGGTGGCCAACGCCATGAAGGACTGGGCCCTGGAACGGGGCGCCACCCACTTTACCCACTGGTTCCAGCCCATGACCGGCATCACGGCGGAGAAGCACGACGGCTTCATTGTTCCCGACGGCACCGGCGGGGCCATCATGGAATTCCGGGGCAAGGAGCTGATCAAGGGGGAACCGGATGCCTCCAGCTTCCCCTCCGGCGGGCTGCGCTCCACCTTTGAGGCCCGGGGCTACACCGCCTGGGACCCCACCTCCTACGCCTTTGTCAAGGGACATACCTTATATATTCCCACGGTCTTCTACTCCTACGGCGGCGAGGCGCTGGACAAGAAGGCGCCCCTCCTGCGGTCGATGGAGGTCCTCAGCAAGCAGGCCCTGCGGATCCTCCGCCTCTTCGGGGTACCCGCCGACCGGGTTACCGCCATGGTGGGCCCGGAACAGGAGTATTTCCTGGTGGACAAGGCCCTCTACCGGCAGCGGGAGGATCTGGTCCTCTGCGGGCGGACCCTCTTCGGCGCCATGCCTCCCAAGGGTCAGGAGCTGGACGACCACTACTTTGGGTCCCTCCATCCCCGGGTGGAGGCCTTTATGGAGGATCTCAACCAGGAACTGTGGAAGCTGGGCATCCTGGCCAAAACCGAGCACAAGGAGGTCGCCCCCGGGCAGCACGAGCTGGCGGTGGTCTATACCAACACCAACCTGGCCACCGACCAGAACCAGCTGACCATGGAGGTCCTCAAGCAGGTGGCCTACCGGCACAACCTGGCCTGCCTCCTCCACGAAAAGCCCTTTGCCGGGGTGAACGGCTCGGGCAAGCACAACAACTGGTCCCTGGCCACCAATACCGGCATCAACCTGCTGGAGCCGGGCGAGTCTCCCCGGGAAAACGCCCAGTTCCTTCTCTTCCTGTCGGCGGTTATCCAGGCGGTGGACGACTACCAGGATCTGCTGCGGATGTCGGTGGCCACCGCCAGCAACGACCACCGTCTGGGCGCCAACGAGGCCCCTCCCGCCATCCTCTCCATCTTCCTGGGGGACCAGCTGACCGCCGTCCTCCGCTCCATTGTGGATGAGGTGGAGTACCAGGAGAAGGGCCGGGAGGTCTTCAAGGTGGGAGCCCACGTGCTCCCCCGCTTCCCCAAGGATGTGACCGACCGGAACCGCACCTCCCCCTTCGCCTTTACCGGCAACAAATTCGAGTTCCGGATGCTGGGCTCCTCCCTTTCCATCGCCGGGCCCAACATCGTTCTCAACACCATCGTGGCCGAATCCCTCCGCCAGTTTGCCGACCGGCTGGAGGGCGCCGAGGACCTGAACGAGGCCCTTCACCAGCTGATCCGGGATACCCTCCAGCAGCACCGGCGGATCGTCTTTAACGGCAACAGCTACTCCAGCGACTGGGACGAGGAGGCTGCCCGCCGGGGGCTGTCCAACCTGCGGACCGCTGCCGACGCCCTTCCCGCCTTCCGCTCCCCCAAGAGTGAGGAGCTCTTTACCCGCCACAAGATCTTCACCTCCCAGGAGCTCCACTCCCGGTGCGACATTATGCTGGACCAGTACTGCAAGCAGCTCCAGCTGGAGGCCCGCACCATGATCTTCATGGCCCGTCGGCAGATCCTGCCCGCTGTTTCCCGGTTCTCCGCCCAGCTTACCCGTACCGCCTTGGACAAACAGGCGCTGGGGATCGGCGCCAGCGGCTACGAAGAGGATACCGCCGCCTTCCTCTCGAAGGAGAGCGCCTCCCTCCTGGAGGCCGTCAACCAGCTGGAGGCCGATCTTCTCGCCCTGCCTGGGGAGGGCGATCTGGAGGCTCTGGCCGGCCGATGCCGGGACGTACTCCGCCCCGATATGGAGCGGGTCCGCTCCTTCGCCGACCGGCTGGAGGAGAAGACCGGGGAAGAAGCCTGGCCCTTCCCCACCTACGAGCAGCTGCTGCGGCGCACACTGTAATCGCAAAACCCTCTATTTAACAAGGCCCTCCCGTGGGTGAAGGGAATCCGCGGGAGGGTCACTTCTTTGCCTGAGGCGCTTGATTTTTCCACCGCCATGGGTTAGACTAAAACCGTATTTCAAGGATGGGAGTGACGGTTGTGCTTCAAAACCACACCATTTCGGAATTGATGCAGTTTATCCGCGACAACGGCATTCAATTTATCCGCCTGGCCTTCTGCGACATCTTCGGGGTGCAAAAGAACATCTCCATCATGTCCTCCCAGCTGCCCCAGGCGTTTGAACGGGGGGTGTCCTTCGACGCCTCGGCCATCGCCGGCTTCGCCAATGTGGCCGAGTCGGACCTCTTCCTCTTTCCCGATCTGGAGACCTTTTCCCTCCTTCCCTGGCGATCCTCCCAGGGGTGCGTGGGCCGCTTCTTCTGCGACATCCGCCGGCCGGATGGTTCCCCCTTCGAGGGGGACAGCCGCAGCCTCCTTCAGCGGACGGTGGCCCGGGCGGAAGGGATGGGCTACACCTTCCAGTTCGGTCCCGAGTGTGAATTCTACCTTTTCCAGACCGACGAGCAGGGCCGCCCCACCCGCGTCCCCCACGACCAGGCCGGGTATTTTGACATCGCCCCGGTGGACCGGGGGGAGGACTTCCGCCGGGAGCTCTGCCTCACCCTGGAGGAGATGGGGATCCAGCCGGAACGGTCCCACCACGAGCAGGGTCCCGGTCAAAACGAGATCGACTTCCGCTGTTCCTCCCCCCTCCAGGCGGCGGACAATCTGATGGCCCTGCGCTCGGCGGTCAAGGCCATCGCCGCCCAGCACGGCCTCTACGCCTCCTTCCTGCCCAAGCCCATCGCCAACCAAAGCGGAAGCGGGCTGCATATCAACCTGTCCCTCCACCACCAGGGGGAAAACCTGTTCCAGGGGTTCCAGCGGTCCGCCAGCCCCCAGGCGGCCAGTTTTCTGGCGGGGGTGCTGCGGCGGATGGGGGAGATCACCGCCTTTGCCAATTCCCTGCCCAGCTCTTATCGGCGGCTGGGCCTTTACGAGGCGCCTTCGGCCGTCACCTGGTCCTGCCAGAACCGGTCCCAGCTGGTGCGGGTCCCCGCCGCCAGCGGTCCCGACTGCCGGATGGAGGTCCGCTCCCCCGACCCGGCCTGCAACCCCTATCTCACCGTTGCCCTCCTGCTGGAGGCAGGGCTGGAGGGGCTGCGGGATCGACTGCCCCTGTCCCCCCCGGCGGACTTTGACCTCTATTCCGCCACCCCTTCCCAGAAGGAACACCTGTCCTTCCTCCCCCGCTCTCTGACCGAGGCCCTGGAGCTGGCAGAGGCGAGCGCCTTTGTCCGGGAGATGATGCCGCCCGCCATGCTGGAAAACTACCTGGCCCATAAGCGCCGGGAGGCCTGGCAGTACGACAGCGGCGAAGAAGGATACGAGCAGGAGCTGGCCCACTTTTTTGAACGGGTGTAGCCGTCCCCGGAAACCGGGTTCCTGCCAGGGAAGGAGGTGAAGCCATGGAAAGAACGCTGGCGGTCTGTGTACCCAAACACCGGGAAGCCATGGCTTCCCTCTTGTCCAGCTGCGGCTGCGGGCCGGTGCTCTTTGCCCAGAGCGCCGGGGAGGCTCGCCGCCGGCTGCTGGAGGGCGAGTTCCAGCTGGTGGTGATCAACGCCCCCCTCCCCGACGAATTCGGCCGGGACCTGGCCCTGTCGGTGGTGGACTCCGCCCCGGCGGGGGTCATCCTCTTCGTGGCGTCCGCCCAGGCCAAGGAGGTGGCCGCCGGGGTGGAAAAGCTGGGGGTCTTCGTGCTGGAAAAGCCGGTCTCCCGCATCCTCTTTTCCCAGGCAGCCCGGCTGGCCGGCGCTTCCTGGGGCCGCCTCTTCCGCCTTCACCAGGAAAACCGCCGGCTGCTGGGCCAGCTGGAAGACATCCGGCTCATCTGCCGGGCCAAGTGTGCCCTCTGCCGCCGCTTCTCCATGACCGAGGACGAGGCCCACCACTACATTGAGCACCGGGCCATGGACCTGCGGGTCTCCCGGCGGGAGGCCGCCCTGGAGGTGCTGGCCAGCTGCGGCGAGGCGGCGGACCGGTAACTGCCATCCTACGCAAGACGCCCCCGGCGGTCCGAAAGACCGCCGGGGGCGTTGTTGGTTTCCAAGGGAAGCTGCAGGGCCTGTTTCCGCCAGACCGCCCGATGGGCGGAGGATGGGGGATCAGGTAAAGGTGGTCTGCTGGGTGGGGCGGGGGCTTCGCAACCCAAAGCTCACCGACAGGGCCCGGTCGATCTTGGCCATGGCGTCCTCGTCCAGGCGTCCCATCCGCTCCTTGAGGCGGCGCTTATCCAGGGTGCGGACCTGCTCCAGCAGCACCACCGAGTCCCGGGAAAGGCCGCAGCTGCGGGAAGACAGCTCAATATGGGTGGGGAGCTTGGATTTGTCCCGCTGGCTGGTGATGGCCGCGGCAATGACGGTGGGGCTGTAACGGTTCCCCAGGTCGTTTTGTACGATCAGCACCGGCCGGATGCCGCCTTGTTCCGAGCCGACCACCGGGCTAAGGTCGGCATAGTAGATCTCTCCTCTTTTTACCGTCACGACTATCACGCTCCGTCTGTATTTGGGTTCGGGAATAGTGTTGCCGGGACAGGCCCGATCTAATCACCCGGCGGCAAAATTCTTTCCTTCCCATTCCTGCCCCCTACCATACTATTCCTCCCTTTCCCCCGCTGCGCAAAGAGGGCCGCTCCCTTCCTCAGGGGCGGCCCTCCCCTTCCAGGGAAAAGCGCAGATTTTCAAAAGTGACAAGAAAGCTTTCCTGCGAAACCTCCAGGCGAAGAAATTTCCCGCTCTCCCGGTCAACCCACAGCCGGAAGGCGCCGCCGCTGCAGGTCCCCTGGGCCGCCCAGCTGCCGTCCTCCTGCTCCTCCAGCGGAAGAAGGGGCGCCTGCTCCAGGCATTCCTTCAGCAGCCGGAAGGGGGCGGAAGCGGGGAGACTGTCCGGCGGCAGCTGGACCGACAGCTCCCCCAGGGAGAGGACCAGCCCCTCTCCCGGCTCCTGGGCAAAGGCGAGGCCGTCCACCTCCCGAGGCTCTTCCAAGGTTAGGAAGAGGCCGCCTGTTTCCCGCCGGAGGATTCCCCGCCCTTCCCGGTCCTCCTGTTCCAGATAGACCACCGCCTCAAAGGGGGCGGCAGACGGGTACACCGGCTCCGGCTGGACCAGGGGATGGCCGCAGCCGGCCAGCAGCAGAACCAGCAGCAGGGGGACCAGTTTCATGGCAGAGGGCTCCTTTCCCGGGGCGGTTGCGCCGCCGTTCCCTCTATTGTATGTCCTCCTCTCCACAGCCAGAACCGGGCCGGCGCTCCCCCTAAACGCGCAAAGCGGGAGCCCGGCCGGGCTCCCGCTTGGGAAACAATTCGAATTCTCCCTACAGGATGCTAGTCCTTCCATTCCAGAAACACATCTCCGATGGCATCCAGCAGATCGGTGGGAAGCATGGCCTCCTCCGACCGCCGCCGGGCCGCCAGCTCCCCGGCCCGGCCGTGGATCCAGGCCCCGCAGGCCGCCACCAGGGGCAGGGGAATCCACCGGGCCGCCAGGGCGCCCACCATTCCCGCCAGCACGTCGCCGCTGCCCGCCCGGGCCATGCCGGGGGTACCGGTATGGTTGTAATACACATCCCCCTCCGGGGTATGGATGGTGGTGGCCGGCCCCTTGAGCAGCAGGTGTACCTGATGCTGCCTGGCAAAGGCGGAGGCCAGAGGCAGCCGGCTGGCCGCCACCTCCTGGGGTTCCATCTGGAGCAGGCGGCCCATCTCCCCCAGGTGGGGGGTGAGCAGCAGCGGGCAGTCCCGCTCGTGGAGAAGGTCGATGTTCCGGGCGGCAGCGTTGAGGGCGTCCGCATCCAGCACCACCGGCACGGTGCTTTTGGAAAGAAGATGGCCCACCAGCTGGGCAGTCTGGGGGCTGTCCCCCAGCCCGCAGCCCACAAGGAGGGCGCTGCACCGATTTAGCGCCTCCTCCAGGGCGGACAGCTGCTCCTCGCGGCTTCCCTCCAGGGGAAGGAGGATGCAGCTGGGCACCCGCTGGGCCACAAACCGGCAGACCTGGGGAGTCGAGGCGATCTGCACATAGCCCGCCCCGGCTCGGGCTGCTCCCTCCGCCGCCAGGACCGCGGCGCCCAGGTACCGGTCGCTGCCCACCACACAGAGCAGATGACCGAAGTTCCCTTTGTGGCTCTCCCGGGGGCGGGGAGGAAACTGCTCCGCCACCAGCTCCCGGTCGGTGAGGAGGTGCACCGGCCCTTCCTCCGCCGGCAGGTCCTCCGGAATGCCGATCTCCACCGGCAGCAGCCGCCCGCAGAGGGGAAGGGACGGGTCGGTAAGGTGGGCCGGCTTGTAGGCGTGGAAGACGGCGGTGAAATCGGCCCGCACCGCCTGGGGATCGGCCTCGCCGGTATCGGCGCAGACGCCGGTGGGCAGATCCAGCGCCACCACCGCGCAGATCGACCGGTTGATCAGCTGGCAGATCTCCCGGTGGGGCTCGTCCAGCGGCAGCCGGAAGCCGGTGCCGTAGATGGCGTCCACAATCACGTCGGTATGGCCGCACAGCTGCCGGATCTTCTCCTCGTTCCCGCTGTAGAGGGCGACCGGCAGGTCCGCCTCCACCACCCGGTCATAGGCCTCCTTGGCCTCCCGCGTGGTGGGGTACCCGTCGGTGAGGACCACCGCCACCTTCGCCCCCAGCTCCTGGAACCGGACGGCGGCGATAAACCCGTCCCCGCCGTTGTTCCCCCGCCCGCAGAAGAGCAGGCAGCTCCTTCCCTCCATAGGGATCAGCCGCTGCACCGCGTCGGCGGCGCCCAGACCTGCCCGCTCCATCAGGGAAAAATAGCTGCTTCCCGACAGGACCGCCCCTGCCTCCGCCGCCTTCATCTGGGCCGATGTCAACACCTTCACTGGGTCATTCCTCCTTCCGGGTCCAGCTTCCACAGCTCCAGACCGGTTTTCTCGTCATGGACCCGCTCCACCGTTCCCGGCAACAGTTCCAGAAAAAGCTCGGCGGTGGCGCTGATCCGGGCCTCCTTCAGATGGCCGCCCCAGCAGGCCCCGGTTTCGTCGGCCAGCACCCCATGCAGGTGCAGGTACGGCTCCCCGTTCTTCCGGGTCAGGCTGCCGGTGACGGTGCAGATCTCCAGGGGGCGCTCCAGCGTCACCGGGGAGAACCGCTGCTCGTCCAGGCGGTAGAGCCCCACCACACAGTGGTCGCTGGCCCCCAGGCCCTCCACCTTGGCCAGGGAGATCTTCTCCCGGCGGGCCAGCTCCAGGAGGGAGGCGCACAGCTCCTCCCCTCGCTCCAGCCGCAGCAGGATGTGGTTTCCTTTGTGTTCGTATCGCATGGAATCATCCCTCCTTGGTCATTCCTTCCAGGCGGTGATCACCGCCCCGGCGGTGGTCTGGGTATGGGTCAGGCTGACGGCAAACCGCCATCCCTCCCCCAGGGCGGCCGCCCGCCCGCTCAGCGCCAGATAGGGCCGGCCCAGCGGGTCCCGCAGCACCGCCACCTCCCGCAGGGCAAAGCCCCGCACCCCGGTGCCCATGGCCTTGGCAAAGGCCTCCTTGGCGGCAAAGTTGGCCGCCACCGTCTGGGGAGCCTGTTTCCGCAGCAGAAAATACGCCTGCTCCTCCGGGGAGAAAAACCGGCGGAGAAAGGGCCCCGTCTCCATCGCCCGGGCAATCCGGTCCACCTCGACCAGGTCCATACCGTTTCGCAGCTCCATACACGCCTCCTTTGGGGGCCGGCAGATCCCCGCAGCAGCCCCCGGCAGGGGCCATCCCCGAAACCACGGGGAACGCCCTTCCCCATTTGGGAACAGTATACCATTTTTCCCAGTGGCAAACAACGGTTTTTGACCAGGAATACACGCCAATCCAGACGCCCCTCTTCCCAAAAGCGCCGGCTTGTTCCACCGGCGCTTTTCCTGGGAAATCTCTTCTTTACAGCCGCAGCCCCTTGATGTCCTTGATCCGGGAGACAATCACGTTGCAGGTGTACTCCACCACCCCGGGCAGCTGGTCGATGGTGTCGTACATCAGCCGTTCCATCTCCTCGTTGGAGGAGGCCACCCCATGGACATGGAGCTTGCTCTTCCCGGTTACCCGGTAGATCTGGGTAACCGTCTCGTTCTCCTTCAGCCGCCGGGCCACCTCCATCAGGGATTCGGGGGTTGTCTCGATCTCAAAGTAGCAGGAGACCGCCCCGCTGATCTTCTGGGGATTGACGATGGTGGTGTACTCCTCGATGATCCCCTTCTTCTCCAGGGCCTGCACCCGCATCTTGACCGCCACCCGGGAGATTCCCACCTGCTGGCCGATCTCCGAATAGGACATCCGGGCGTTGCGGATGAGCAGCTGGAGGATCTGCTGGTCCAGCTGGTCCAGTCCATCCAAAAACATGCGCGTCCCCCCTTTGGCACAAAAGCTCGTTTTGGCCATTATAGCCCCTGTCGGCCGGGAAAGTCAAGGAAATCGTCCACAAGTCCTTGACAGGAAAGCACTGAAACCGTATAATCAATTTCAGTTGTTAAGATATAAATTTCATAACGAAAGAGGCGACCCATTTCCATGGAACATTCCCTGACCCAAGGGCCCGTGATGAAAACCATGCTCCGCTTCGCTGTCCCCATGATTCTGGGGGACCTGCTGCAGCAGTGCTACAACATTGCCGACACGGTGATTGTGGGGCAGTTCCTGGGGGCGGATGCCCTGGCCGCCGTGGGCTCGGCCTTCTCCCTGATGACCTTCCTCACCTCCATCCTGCTGGGGCTGGCCATGGGCAGCGGGACCGTCTTCTCTATCCGGTTCGGTCAAAAGGACCACCAGGGCCTCAAGGAGGGGATTCTGGCCTCCTTCGCCCTGCTGGGTCTGGTGACCGTCCTGCTCAACGTTCTTGTCTTTGCCGGGATCGACTGGATCATCGCCATCCTGCAAACCCCGGCCAGCCTGGTTTCCCTCATGCGGGAATACCTCGTCGTGATCTTCTGCGGCTTGGCGGGCATCTTCTTATACAACTTTTTTGCTTCCCTGCTCCGCTCCCTGGGAAACTCAGTGGTTCCTCTGCTCTTTTTGGCAGTTTCCGCCGGCCTCAACATCCTGCTGGATCTGTGGTTTGTAGCCGGACTAAACCGGGGAGTGGCCGGTGCCGCCGAGGCCACCGTCCTCTCCCAGTATGTATCGGGCATCGGCATTGCCATCTATACCAAGGTCAAGTTTCCCCAGCTGCTGCGGCGGGAACCGGGCGTCCGTCTGCGGTGGAGCCGGGTAAAAGAGATCACCAGCTTCTCCTCCCTCACCTGCCTGCAGCAGTCCATCATGAATCTGGGAATCTTGGCGGTGCAGGGGCTGGTCAACAGCTTCGGGACCACGGTCATGGCCGCCTTTGCCGCCGGGGTCAAGATCGACGCCTTTGCCTATCTGCCGGTGCAGGACTTTGGTAACGCTTTCTCCATCTTCATCGCCCAGAACTATGGCGCCCGGCAGCCGGACCGGATCCGGAAAGGTATCCGGGTGGCGGTGGCTACCTCCCTCTCCTTCGGGGTGTTGATCTCCCTGTGTGTCTATCTCTTTGCCCAGCCCCTCATGACCCTCTTCATCGACCCGGGAGAGACGGCGGTCATCGCCGAAGGGGTCCGTTACCTGCGGATTGAGGGGGCCTTCTACTGCCTGATCGGCCTGCTCTTTCTCCTGTACGGCCTGTACCGGGCCCTGGGCAGGCCGGGGATGTCGGTGGTGCTCACCGTCGTCTCTCTGGGACTGCGGGTGGCATTGGCCTATACTTTCTCCGCCCTGCCCGCCCTGGGGGTGGTGGGGATCTGGTGGTCGGTTCCCATCGGCTGGCTGCTGGCCGACGCGCTGGGGGTGGGATATTACCTGGTCAAGGGGAAATTTCTCGCAACCGGGAAGGTTTCCCCCGCCCAGGATCAGCCGTAACCGGCGGCTGACGCCCCATCCGGAGGGAAATTTTTGTCCATGCCCTTGCATTTGCCCGCCGGGCGTGATAAGATACCATCAGGAATCCGTACATGGACAAACCCGATGACCGAGAGAGTAGGCATCCGTCCTCCCGTTCCAGAGAACCGGCGCCGTTGGCTGGAAGCGCCCCGCGGGAAAAGCTGCCGAAGTTCACTTGCGAGGGGCGCCGCAGAACCTTTCCAGTAGGCGGCGACGGAACACGGCGCCGTTACCTGCCGGACGAGTGTTTGCTTGTGTGCAAAAATGTGGGTGGTACCGCGGAATGTTGTCGACGACAGCCTTTCGTCCCTGGAATGGGGGCGGAAGGCTTTTCTTTTGTCCCCGCCGGAATGTGTGCGGACCAGATTTAACGACGAGGTGATACAGGTGAAAGAAGCATTGGAAGCCATCCGCCGCGCGGCCATCGAGCGGCTGGACGCCGCCAAGGATCTCAAGTCGCTGGACGAGCTGCGGGTCGCCCTTCTGGGCAAGAAAGGCGAACTGACCGCCATCCTCAAGCAGATGGGCAAGCTGACCCCGGAGGAGCGGCCGGTGATCGGCCAGCTGGCCAACGAGGTCCGGGCCGATATTGAGAAGGAGCTGGAAACCCGGATGGCCGCCGTCAAGCAGGCCATGCAGGATGCCCGCCTGGAGGCGGAGCGGCTGGATGTGACCCTCCCCGGCAAGAAGCCCCTCCTGGGCAAAAAGCATCCCCTCACCCTGGTGCTGGACGAGCTGAAGGACATCTTCCTGGGGATGGGCTTTGACGTGGTGCAGGGCCCGGAGGTAGAGCTGGACTACTACAACTTCGAGGCGCTGAACATCCCCAAGAACCACCCCGCCCGGGATACCCAGGACACCTTCTATATTACCGACAACATCCTCCTGCGCACCCAGACCTCCGGCATGCAGGTGCGGGTAATGGAGGAGAAGAAGCCCCCCATCCGGGTCATCGCCCCCGGCCGCGTGTACCGGTCGGATGCGGTGGACGCCACCCACTCCCCCGTCTTCCATCAGATCGAGGGCCTGGTGGTGGACAAGGGGGTCACCATGGGCGACCTGAAGGGCACTTTGGAGATCTTTGTCAAGAAGCTCTACGGGGAGGACGCCCAGGTGCGGTTCCGTCCCCACCACTTCCCCTTCACCGAGCCCTCCGCCGAGATGGATGTCATGTGTTTCAACTGCCATGGCGAGGGCTGCCGCCTGTGCAAGAACGAGGGCTGGATCGAGATTCTGGGCTGCGGCATGGTCCATCCCAAGGTGCTGCGGGGCTGCGGCATCGACCCGGAGGTCTACAGCGGGTTCGCCTTCGGCCTGGGGCTGGAACGGATCGTGATGAGACGGTACAACATCGACGACCTGCGGCTGTTCTATGAGAACGACATGCGGTTCCTGGATCAGTTCTAAGGCAAGGAGGGTTATGGAGTTATGAATTTGTCGATGAGATGGCTGGGCGACTATGTCCGGCTGGATAAGGAGATTACCCCGCGGGCCTATTCCGCCGCCCTGACCATGTCCGGTTCCAAGGTGGAAGGCTACGAGGTGGAAGGCAGCGAGATTGACAAGGTGGTAGTGGGCAAGGTTCTGTCCATTGTCAAGCACCCCAACGCCGATTCCCTGGTGATCTGCCAGGTGGACGTGGGCGCCGGCCAGCCGGTGCAGATCGTCACCGGCGCCACCAATGTGGTGGAGGGCGCCCTGGTGCCGGTGGCCCTGGACGGTTCCACCCTCCCCGGCGGCAAGAAGATCCACAAGGGCAAGCTGCGGGGCGAGGTGTCCGAGGGGATGATGTGCTCCCTGGGAGAGCTGGGCCTCACCGTCCACGATTTCCCCTATGCCATTGAGGACGGCATCTTCCTGCTGGAGGAGGACTGCCAGGTGGGCCAGGACATCCGCAGCGCCATCGGCTTTGACGACACCTGCGTCGAGTTTGAGATCACCTCCAACCGGCCCGACTGCCTGTCGGTGCTGGGCCTTGCCCGGGAAACGGCTGCCACCTACCAAAAGCCCCTTACCCTGCCCCGCCCGGCAGTGGAAAAGACGGTAGACGACATCCACAACTACCTGTCGGTAGAGGTGAAGAACCCGGAGCTCTGCCCCCGGTATATTGCCCGGATGGCCAAGAACATCAAGATCGAGCCCTCCCCCCGGTGGATGCGGGAGCGGCTGCGGGCCAGCGGCGTGCGGCCCATCAACAACATCGTAGACATCACCAACTATGTGATGCTGGAGTATGGCCAGCCCATGCACGCCTTCGACTACCAGTACGTCAAGGGCGGCAAGATCATCGTCCGCAACGCGGCGGATGGGGAGACCATCACCACCCTGGATGACGTCAAGCGGACCCTCACCCCCGATATGCTGGTCATCGCCGATGAAAGCGCCCCCACCGCCGTGGCCGGCGTCATGGGCGGCGAGTTCTCCGGCATCAACGAGAACACCCACATGATCGTCTTCGAGTCGGCCAACTTCAAGGGCAGCTCGGTGCGGATCACCGCCAAGAAGCTGGGGATGCGCACCGAGGCTTCCGGCCGGTACGAAAAAGGGCTGGATCCCCAGTGCTGCCTGCCGGCGGTGGAGCGGGCCTGCCAGCTGGTGGAGCAGCTGGGCGCCGGGGAGATCATGGGCGGGATGATCGATGTGGACCACTCCCAGAAGGAGCCCCACACTATCCCCTTCACCCCCGACTGGATCAACCGCTTCCTGGGCATCGAGATCCCGGCAGAGCAGATGCTGGAGATCCTCGCACGGGTGGAGGTGTCCTACGACAAGGAGAAGAACCTCCTCATCTGCCCCTCCTTCCGGGCCGACCTGGAGGAAAAGGCCGACATTGCCGAGGAGGTAGCCCGGTTCTACGGCTACGACAAGATCCCGGTCACTGCCATCCGCGGGGTGGCCGAGGCGGCCCATACCCCCCGCCAGAAGTTTGACCGGAAGGTGCAGGAGATCCTGCTGGGCTCCGGCCTCCACGAGGTGATCACCTATTCCTTCATCAGCCCCAAATACTACGACAAGATCCGCCTGCCCGGGGACAGCCCCCTGCGCCGGTCGGTGGTCATCTCCAATCCGCTGGGGGAGGACACCAGCGTGATGCGCACCACCGCCATCCCCTCCATGATGGAGGTTCTGTCCCGCAACTACAACAACCGCAACCCGTCGGCCTGGATGTACGAGGTGGCGACCGAGTACCACCCCAAGGGGGAGGACCAGCTGCCCGACGAGATCCCCAACGTTGTCATCGGCCTTTACGGCAGCGACGCCGATTACTTCACCCTCAAGGGAATGGCTGAGCTGCTGCTGGAGCGGCTGGGGATTGAGGACTGGGACATCGAGGCGGTTACCGACAATCCCACCTTCCATCCCGGTCGGTGTGCCCGGCTCATCGCCGGCGGCGAGGAAATCGGGCTGCTGGGGGAGATCCACCCGGCTGTCTGTGAGAATTACGGCATCGGGACCAAGGTCTATCTGGCCAAGCTGGACGCGGACCGGCTCTTTGCCCTGGGCAGCGACGACCTGTCCTACCATCCTCTCCCCCGCTTCCCCGCCACCTCCCGGGACATCGCCCTCCTGTGCGACGACCGGCTGCCGGTGCGCACCCTGGAGAAGGCCATCCGCGCCGCCGCCGGCAACCTCCTGGAGAAGCTGGAGCTCTTCGACGTCTACAAGGGCCAGCAGATCCCCGAGGGGAAGAAGAGCGTGGCCATGAGCCTGACCCTTCGGGCGGCCGACCGCACCCTCACCGACGAGGAATCCGACGGCCTCATGGCCAAGGTGGTGGCCGCCCTGGAGAAGGTTGGCGCCTATCTCCGTTCCTAAGGGCCTCCCCTTTTCCCACCAAGCTGCCTGCTCCCGGGGAATCTTTCCCCGGGAGCTTCCTTTTTTAGAAAGTTTCGAATATTCCTTGAAAAATGCGCCTGCATTTGGTATGCTATAGGCATGGAGGTGTGGATATGCCCATTCAAGAACCAACCATTTCCTTCTCCCTGGGCGAGGACCGGGAAAAAGAGGTCAAGCAGCTCCTGACCACCATCTACGACGCTCTGCGGCAGAAGGGATACAACCCAATCAACCAGCTGGTGGGCTATATTTTGTCGGAGGATCCCACCTATATCACCACCTATAACAACGCCCGCAGCCTGATCCGGCGGATCGATCGGGACGAGCTGCTGCGGATTCTGGTGAAGTCCTACCTGGACGACTAGTGTTTTGCTTCCACCGGCGGCCGGCAAACGGCCGCCTTTTTTGTTGCGGAACGTTCTCCCCACCACCCTGCCGAAAGGAGAAACGCCATGGACTATCGTCCAAAAGCGATCCAATGTGTCAAGGACACCGTCCTCCCCCTCCAGCGGCGGCAGTTTGAAGCCTGCGGCTGCAGCCTGGATGCCCAATACAAAACATACGGCCGGTCGGAAGGGTTCTTCGAGGCGGTTTTGGAACCGGGCCGGGTATACGAAATGGGATACCCCCGCTGCGTCTGCCCGGAAGTCCTCCAGGGGACGGTCACCTGCCCCTCCCACTGCGAATGCTCCCGCCAGAGCATCCTGTACATCCTCCAGGAGCTGCTGCCGGGAAAGGAGATCTCGGTGGAGATCCTGGAAACGGTCCTGCAAGGCGGGAACGAGTGCCGGTTCCTGGTGCACGTCCTCTGAGCCGCCTTTGGGCGCAGGAAGATTTTTCTCTCATGAAATTCGTGTCCATCATCGGTTTACAGGGCCGCATAAAAATGGTATAATATTTGGTACAATCTTTTTATCATGGGTTTTGTCGTCCTGTTTTGGCCCTGGCAGACCGGCCAATGGGCGCTCGGTTCTTCCGGTTGGAAGCGCCGGCCTTTGAAAATACGAAGGGGGTTATTCAAGATGGCTGGAAAATCTTCCAAAGCCAAAGGCTTGACATACAAGGGGCGGCCGCTGGTGCGCAGCGGCCCGGTGCTCTACTACGGCAGCATGGCCGACGACTATGTGGCCATGCTCACCATCCTCAGCGCCAAAGAGGTCGACGGCCTCTCCATTGCCGACAAGGTCTCGGTGCAGATCCTTTCCACCGACACGGAGCTCCGGCCCAAGGAGCGGATTGCCAAAAAAACCGAGAAGGGCGGCCTCTACGAGGCCCTCAACATCGCCAGCATCTGGCTGAGCCGGATGGAGAAAAAGTAAACAGCCAGCAGCCAAAGGGACGGCCCAAGAGGGGTCGTCCCTTTTCGTTTGTCCGGCTGGAAGGGTTGACAAGAGGAACAATTTGTGATATGGTTGCATCCAGAATCGACGATTGGAGGTGGAAGGATGCGCAAGATTTCCTGTTAGGTTTCCAGGGCACAGCCGGCATGGGCAGTGGTTGTCCGGTGCTTTGTTGTGTCCGCCCGCAGGAAATTGGCGTCCTTCCCCCCTTGGATGGGGCCCATTCCGCCCAAAGTGGCGGGGTGGGTTCTGTGCTGTCTTGGGCTGTGGGCGTCTTTCCGCCTGCGGCCTATTTTTTTGACGGCAGGAGGATTCAATCATGTCACTTTGTTCTGTGTCTCATCTTTCGTTTACCTATGAGGGGAGCTACACTCCGGTGTTTGAGGATCTCACTTTCCAGCTGGACACCCGCTGGAAGACCGGCCTCATCGGCCGGAACGGCCGTGGGAAGACTACCCTGCTCCAGCTGCTGACCGGCCAGCTGACGGGAACGGGAACCATCGCTGCCTCGGTGTCCTTCTCCCTCTTTCCCTACGCCCTTCCTCTGGAGCAGACCGCCCGCCAAGCCTTTCCCCATCTGGCCGACTGGGAACTGGAACGGGAAATCTCCCGCCTGGAGCTGGATCCGGACTGCCTGGACCGCCCCATGGGGACCCTCTCCCCCGGCCAGCGGGCCAAGCTCCAGCTGGCGGTTCTCTTCCTGCGGGAGGATGGCTTCCTTCTCATCGATGAGCCCACCAATCACCTGGACCTGGAGGGGCGCCGGGTGGTCAGCCGGTACCTGCGCAGCAAGGACGGGTTCCTCCTGGTTTCCCACGACCGGGATTTTCTGGACGGCTGTGTGGACCATATTCTCTATCTGGGTCCAGAGGGGGCCTGGGTCCAGCGGGGAAACTATTCCCAGTGGAAAACCGACAAGGACGCCCGGGACAACGCCCAGCGGGAGGAAAACGCCCGCCTGGGAAAGGAAATCCACCGCCTCCAGGATGCGGCCCGGCGGGCCTCCCAATGGTCCGACCGGACCGAGGCGGGAAAATACGGCTCCACCAACAGCGGCCTTCGGGTGGATCGGGGGTATGTGGGCCACAAGGCCGCCAAGATGATGAAACGGTCCAAAGCCCTGGAACGGCGCCGGGAAGCAGCGGTGGAGGAAAAGTCCCGCCTGCTCCGGGATGTGGAGGAGATCGAGTCCCTGCAGGTCTCCCCCCTTCCCTGCCGCCGGGGCCCGCTGGTGGAGCTGAAGGAGGTGGTCCCCTTCTATGGGGAGACCCCCGCCTGTGCACAGCCGGTCACCTTCCAGCTCCTTCCGGGGGAGCGGCTGGCCCTCCAGGGAGCAAACGGCTGCGGCAAATCCACCCTTCTCCATCTGATTGAGGGCCAGGCGCTGCCATTTACCGGCGAGCTGCGGCTGGCATCGGGGTTGGTGCTCTCCACCGTGGCCCAGGATACCAGCAGCCTGAGGGGAAGCCTCTCCCAGTACGCCCAGGACTGCGGGATCGAGGAAAGCCTCTATAAGGCCATCCTGAGAAAGCTGGGCTTTTCCCGCTCCCAGCTGGAGGGGGACCTGTCCCGGATGAGCTCCGGCCAGAAGAAAAAGGCGCTGATCGCCCGCAGCCTCTGCCAAAAAGCACACCTCTACCTGTGGGACGAGCCTCTCAACTTCATTGACCTTCCCGCCCGCCTCCAGATTGAAGAGCTGCTCCTGGAAGGAAAGCCGACTCTGCTTTTTGTGGAACACGACGCCGCCTTTACCCGGCGAATCGCCACCCGCCTTCTCTCCCTGAACAGCTGCCCCCTATAACCACAAGGAGCCCTCCGCCGGCGGCGGAGGGCTCCTTGTTTTAAGTGGTAGCAATCCACTTTTACTGCACGTTCTTCGTCGGGGCCTCCAACAACTGGGCCACCGTATACCGTTTCAGCTGTTGATCCAGCTCCTCCTGCAGCTGCCGCAAATGGCAGTGGATGGAGCATTCCCCCTTGTTCTCTGCCCGCCAGCTGCAGGCATACCCCTCATCCATGCAGGCGTTGATCCGCCAATTTTCCCCCATGGCAGTCAAGAGATCATACAACGTCAGCTGCCGAAGGTCAGCTTTCAGCTCATATCCGCCGTCCGCGCCTCTGGTAATCTGCAAAATCCCCGCATTGGACAGTTTCTTCAACAATTTATAGGCGAACTGTGCCGGAATGGCCTCCTGCTCACAGATCTCCTTCTGGGTAATCTTTCGGCCGCAGGAGAGGGTCCGCAAGGTGCGCAGCGCATAATCGGTCTCCCGTGTGATCAGCAACGGTCTCCCTCCTTCTATGAACTGGATTCATTATAGCCAATGAGGACACAAGATGTCAAGATTTTGCAAAGCCAACCAACACACCTTATTTTTACAAAGTCCGGCCCGGACAGAAAAACTGCCCGGGCCGGACTTTGTCTACAATTCTTCTTCTTTAACGATCCTTTTCCTCCGCCAAGGCGGCCTGGATCATAATGGCGCACTCGATTCTCTTGCGGAACAGCTGGCAGCCGTAGTCGTAGACACCGTTGATCGATCCGGTGGCGTGGTAGGCATTGGCGGCACAGCCACCGCTGCAATAGAGGCGGGCCCAGCAGCTTTGGCATTCCTTGCGGGTATAGGCGTTGCACAGCTTGAACTGATCCCGCAGGGCGGTATTGGTCACGCCGTCCCACACATTCCCCATGCTATACCGGGAATCCCCCACAAATTGATGGCAGGGAAACAGCTCTCCCCAGGGGGTGACGGCCAGGTACTCGGTACCGGAGCCGCAGCCGGTAATCCGCTTGTAGATGCAGGGGCCGCCGCTCAGGTCCAGCATGTAATGATAGAAGGTGAAGCCCCGGCCCTCCTTCTCCCGGCGGATCATTTCCTTGGCCAGGATTTCGTACTGATCGAAGAGACCGGGCAGGTCCTCCTCGGTGAGGGCGTAGGGGTCACCGGGGGCGCAGACCACCGGCTCCATGGACAGCTGGGTAAAACCCAGGTCCGCCATGTGGAAGACGTCGTTGGTAAAATCGGTGTTGTAGTGGGTAAAGGTTCCCCGGACATAATACCCCTGCTCGTTGCGGCTCTTGGCCAGCTGCTGGAACTTGGGGACGATGACATCGTAGCTGCCCTTGCCTCCCACCGTCCGGCGCAGGCGGTCGTGAATCTCCTTGCGGCCGTCCAGGCTCAACACCACATTGTGCATCTCCTTGTTGAGGAAGTCGTCCACCTCCTCGTTGAGGAGCATCCCATTGGTGGTAAGGGTGAAGCGGAATTTCTTGTTGTGGATCGGCTCCTGCTGGCGGGCATAGGCCACCAGCTTCTTGACCACCTCCCAGTTCATGAGAGGCTCCCCGCCGAAGAAATCCACCTCCAGGTTCTTCCGGCTGCCCGAATGGGCGATGAGGAAATCCAGGGCCTGCTTGCCCACGTCAAAGGACATGAGGGCCCGCTCCCCCTGGTATTTTCCCTGGCTGGCAAAGCAGTAGTCGCAGGTGAGATTGCAGGTATGGGCCACATGGAGGCAGAGGGCCTTGATAACCGTATTCCTCGCCTTGAAGTCAAACGCCATCCCCTCATACTGATCGGGGGCAAAGAGCTTGCCATCCTCTTTCAGATGGTCCACCGCCCGGATGGTTTCCCAGACCTCTTCCTCGGTCACATCCGGCTGCTCCCCGTATTTCTCCAGCATCCGGCGGACAATCTCCTCCCGGTCGGTCGTTTCATACAGGGCGATCACATCATAGGCCAGGGGGTCCACCACATGGACCGAGCCGCTGTACACATCCAGCACAATGTTATAGCCGTTCAGTTGATATTGATGAATCATAGCGTCTCCATTCTCGGCGGTTTTTTCGCAAAAAAAACACCGCCGGCCCACTCAACGAGCCCAGGCCGGACGGTGCGCTTTCTTTTGCCGGTTGTTTACTTCTTCTCCAGGCACTTCTCACACTGCTGGTTGGCCACGCCGCAGGAGGTCTTGCAGGCGGACTGGCAGGAAGTCTGGCACTCGCCGCAGCCGCCGTTCTTGGCGCTCTGGGACAGGTTCCGGGTATTTAGGGTCTTGATTCTTTCCATTATGACACAACTCCTTTAAGTAATTGCAGACATCTGCAAGGCGGCCGGCCCCAGGGGGAAGGCACACACCTCTGTATGGTATCTATTCTACCCAAAAAGGGGCCTTCTGTCAATTCCCCAATTTCCCCTCCCGGCCGCTAGGCCAGGGAACGGACCACCTCCAGCTCCTCAGGCAGGCGGCCGCTGGTGCTGTGCAGCTCCACTCCGGAGGACGCCATCTCTGCCAAGGAACGGAGAACCGCCCCCGTCACCTGCTGGCCCGGAGCCAGCAGGGGGATTCCCGGCGGATAGGCCCACACATATTCCCGGCAGATGGCGCCGGCGCTCCTGGACAGGGGAACCAGGCGGCCCGGGGCCTTCCGCGCCGCCGCGATGGTAAGGATCTGGGGCGGGGCTTCCGGGAGGGAGACCGTCTCTTCGGCAGGGCGGCGTTCCACCTGGCCGTCGATCGTCAGCAGCGCCCGGGCCAGCCGGTCCATCCCCTCCTCCCGATCCCACAGGCCGGTCATGGCCAGGGCATACTCCCCCTGGGCCATCTCCAACTCCAGGGCATACCGCTCCCGCAGCTGGTTTTTCAGCTGGGGGCCGGTGAGGGAGGTCCCCCGGGTGGAGATGACCAGCTTGCTGGGGTCCATCCCCCAAAAGGCGGGATGCTCCGCCGGGCGGTCCTTCCCATTGCAGAGGACCCGCAGCCGCTCCAATCCTTCCACCTGCCGGGAGAACCGGGCCAGCCGGTCCTTCCACCGGGGGAACCACTCGCTCCCTTCCTCCTCCACCAGGCGGATACACTGGTCGATGGAGGCCATCAGTGGGTAGGAGGGGCTGCTGCTCTGGAAGATGGACAGCTGACGAGCCACCTCTTCCTCCGCCACCAGCTCCCCCTGGAGATGGAGGAGGGCGGTCTGGGTCAGGCTGGGCAGGGTCTTGTGCAGGCTCTGGACCACCAGGTCGGCCCCCGCCGCCACCGCCCCGGGGCCGAAGGCGGAGGAAACCCCCAGATGGGCCCCGTGGGCCTCGTCCACCAGGAGGGGAATCCCCCGGCGGTGGCAGAGGGCGGCGATGGCCCCCACATCGCTGAGAACCCCTTCGTAGGTGGGAGAGGTGAGGATCACCAGGGCAATCTGGGGATCCCGGTCCAGGGCCTCCTCCACCTGCCGGGGAGACAAGCTTCCCCAGATGCCGGAGGACCGGTCCACCGGCGGGGTGAGGTACACCGGGCGCAGCCGGCACAGCTCGATGCCATGGAAGACCGACCGGTGACAGTTGCGGGCCGTCAGCACCCGGCTGCCCTCCGGAGCCGCCGCCCGGATGGCTGCCAGAATGCCGCAGGTGCTCCCCCCTACCAGGAAAAAAGCCCTCCTGCTTCCCCACAACCTTGCTGCCCGCTCCATTCCCGCCTGGAGAATCCCCCCCGGGTGGTGGAGATCGTCGAAGCCGTCGATCTCGGTGATGTCCAGCCGCCAGGGCAGGCCGTCCTCCCGGGGCGGGTTCCGCTTGTGCCCCGGCATGTGGAAGGGATAGGCGCCCTCCCGGCTGTAGCGCTGCAGGTTTTCAAGAAGGGAATCTTGTTTCATCGTTCTCTCTCCTGTTTGGTTGGTCCGCCGGACGGCGGCAGCTCGTTTCCCGGCGGCGGTCCGTCCTCCCCTTTCCCTTTCCGCCGCCCAGGGAGGGGACCGCCAGGAGCAGGGAAACCGCCAGGATGGACGCAGGCGTGGCCGATATGCTGGGCATCCAGCTGTCCACCGCCGTCATCACCAGGGCCGTCGCCCCTGCATCCAGAAAGAAGCCCAGGGCCCGCGCTCCTTTGGGCGGCAGCTTTCCCCGCGCCAGCAGCACCTTGGGAAGGGCGGCGGCCATCACCTCCAGGGGAAAGCCCGCCAGCGCCGCAATCCCAAAGAAGAGGACCAGGCTTCCCACCGACCGGTACCGAAGACCCAGAAAGGCCATCGCCGCCCCGCCAGCGATGGCGATCCCCGTCAGGATCCCCAGCACCAGCAGCGCCAGAATCCCGTAGCTGAGGAAGCGGGCGGCCAGATCCTTGATTGGTTTGCCCATGGAATTCTCCTTCCTGTCCCCAGGGAAGGGATTTTTCTTTATCTTACCACAACCGCCGCTGGGAGAAAAGCACCCGGACCCAAAACAAGAAACGCCCCGGACTGCTCTTGTCCGGGGCCGCCAGTGCCTGTTTACAGCATCTGCACCAGGCGAAGGAAATTGCCTCGGCAGATCTTTTCCAGCTCCTCCCGGGAAAACCCCCGGCGAGTTAGGGCATTCAGAAGGTTGCCGGTATCCCCCAAGCTCTCCAGCCCCCGGGTAACACAGCTGATGGAAGGGTCGGTGCCTACGTCGTCCAAAAAGTCCACCAGGTCGAAGCCCAAGGCCACATAGTCCGTCCCTACCAGATCGGCGGCGTAGGCTACATGGTCGGCGTAGCGCTCCACTGTCTGGCTTTCTTCCTCCAGGTCCAGGAAAGGGGCGTAGGCGTTGATGCCCAGAACGCCATTGTGCTGGGCGATGGCACGGATTTGGTCATCGCTGTAGTTACGGGGATGAGGGCAAAGGGCTTTGCAGCTGCCGTGAGAAACCATGAAGGGTCCATCGGTGAGTTCCATGGCATCCCAGAAGGTCTGCCGGCTGGCGTGGGCCAGATCCAGGATCATCCCCAGGCGATGGATCTCCCGAACACAGTCCCGCCCCAGAGATGTGAGCCCCTGGCCGGAGCTGTCCCCAGCCCCGGCAGCCAAATCGTTGGTCTCGTTCCAGGTGAGGCTGGCTTCCCGCAGCCCCAGCCGGTAGAGGTCTTCCAGCCGGGAAAGATCCCCCTCCAGGAAACTGAGTCCCTCCGCTCCCAGGATAAGGGCGTGCTTACCCGCCCTTACAGCGGCGGAATACTCTTCTGCCGTCCGGACCACCTGAACCAGGTCGCCACATTCCTCCAGCTCCGCTGCCATCTGGCAGAAGATGGACTCCGCCTGGCGGACCGGGGGCAGCATCCCCTCCGGGTCCACCCACACCGGGTAGAACCCTCCCTCCACGCCTCCGGCTTCCCACCGGGGCTGGTGTACAGTACGGATCACCTGCCGCAGCCCCCGCCGCCGTTTTTCATCCACATCCTCCCACAGGTCGGAGTGGCCGTCAAAAATGTTCATGGCCGTCACCTCACGCCGGGATCTGGAAGAGGATGGCCAACACCTTGAGGATGGGCAGGGCGATAATGGTTTTTTCAATGAAGATGACCACCAGGTGCCAGAACTTTACCGGGATTTGGGACATAAGCATGATAGGGCCCACCTCGGACATATAGATGATCTGGATCAGGGACAAAACACAGATAATAACCCGCGTCTGCACCGAGGCAATCTCCCCGGAGATGAGCGCAGGAATGAGCATATCCGCAAATCCAGCCACGGTGGCGGGGGCAGCAGCTGCCGCCTCGGGTACCTGGAGCAGTTCCAGATAATAGCGGAAGGGGATGGACAACCAATCAAAGACAGGGGTATAGGTAGCCACCACCAGGCCCACAGTGCCGATGACCATCACCACCGGCAGAACCGAAAAGACCACACCGGAGGCGAAATCCACGCTGCGGTTTACCAAACTTCTCAGCCCTTGTCCCTGGAATGCCTGGGCCTTTTGTACTGCCAGCTGCACGGCGAACTGAAATGTTCCCATCTCCTCCGGCTTGTCGTTCTCCTGATTCTCCTGCTGCCCTTTGTAGTAGGTATTTTCAATGGAGGCCAGGGGCCAGATGCGGCACATGATCACCGTGGACAGAAAACCGGTGATGAACATCATTGCCACAATAGGAATGAAGTAATCTTCCACCGCCAGAATGGTGGAAATAATGTACCAATAGGCGATGCCGGTTGCGGAAAAGCAGGTAGCGATGATGGCTGCCTCCCGCCCGGTGTAGTAGCCGTGAACATACTGGTCGTTGGTAACCATTACTCCCAGGTTTTGATCGCCCACAAAGGAGGTGATCACATCAATCATGCTGCGGCCGGGAATATGGAGCAGAGGACGAGCGACCCCTCGGCAAAGGGTTCCGCAGAATTCCATGAGGCCGAAGTCCAGCAGAAAGGGGACAAAGAACGAGGCTACGATAAACCAGACCATGATGTTGGCGCAGAGGTCCAGCATGGTGCCGCCGGTGTCACCACTGGTGATGATCTCGGTGCCTATCTGGAAGAGAACCATCACCGCCAGAACTGCCCCCACCAGCCGCAGCACCGTCTCCAGCCTGCCGGGAAGGAAGGTCCTCTTGAGCAGCGGATGTTTATCCAGCCAGGCTGGCTTGAAAACCGTGCACAGCACCGTCACGACGGCGGTGAAAACCATCAGCGCCGTCGCCAGATACGGCGTGCAGAAAAGCAGCGCATCGCCAATCTTGGTGAGCAAAATACCCATCACAATACCGCTCTGTTCCTCGGTGGAAATGGGGCAGAGGAATAAAAAAGCGCCGATCAAGGCCGGGATAATAAAGGTCAGCAGATTTTTGCGCGTCAGAACAATGGGTTCAAATTTTTTCATCTTGGCATTCCTCCTCTTTTTTGTCTGTTTGTCCAATGGTTTCAGTATACTGAAAAAGAGGAGCAAAAGCAAGTATAAATATGCTTTTTTATTTATAAAAATAACACTCGCAATTTGAAACACCTACAGCCAAAAGCGACCCCCCAGGCCGTACAGCCTGGGGGGTCGCTCGTTCACACAGAAAAATGGGAAATTCTATACAATGACCGCGATGCTCATGGTCACCATGACAATCAGGGACAGGATGACACACAGCTTGAGGGCAAACTTCAAGAAGCGGTCGTAGGGGATGCGGCAGAGGGCCAGCGAGCCCATCAGAATGCCGCTGGTGGGGGTAATCAGGTTCATCAACCCGGCCGAGGTGGAGAAGGCGGTGACCACCAGATCCCGGCTCACGCCCACAAAGTCGGCCAGCGGCGCCATGATGGGCATGGACAGGGTGGCCAGACCGGAGGTAGAGGGTACCAGGAAAGCCATGGGCAGATAGAACAGGTAGGCAAGGTTCACAAAGGGAACCGCGCCCAGGGAGGTCAGGTGGGTTTCGCCCCAGTGAAGGATGGTGGCAGTCATGCCGCCGGCGGACATCACCGCGGTAATGCCCCGGGAAATACCGATGATAAGGGATACCTCCAGCAGGCCCTGGGCGCCTTTCATAAAGGAAGCGATGAAGTCGTCCTGCTTCATTCCATAGAAAATGCCGATGATGATGGCTGCAAAGAGGAAGACCAGGCCCATCTCGCCAAACCACCAGTCGCCCAACGGCACCACATGGCCCAGCAAGGTCCCCAGCACAGGAATCCCCAGCAGGAAGTTGTTGATGTCCTCAAAAATGGTGATGCCAAACTTGGACGCCCAGGGAATTACGCCAAGCACCATGATGATAAAGGACAAGGCGAAGACAACCAGAACCACCTTCCGCTTGTGGTCCAGAGG
Source organism: Candidatus Heteroruminococcus faecigallinarum (assembly GCA_904387055.1). Classification (GTDB taxonomy): domain Bacteria; phylum Bacillota; class Clostridia; order Oscillospirales; family Ruminococcaceae; genus Heteroruminococcus; species Heteroruminococcus faecigallinarum. The sequence goes on from CAJFKV010000009.1 coordinate 44,233, forward strand.
CGGGGCTTCCACCCCTTTATTCCGCTGGAAGTAGGCCTCGTTCTGCTCCCGCATATCGGCAATGATGCTGACAGAGGGATCCGCCTTTACCCTTTTGGCATAGCGCATAATATAAAGAATGCCGGCTGCCTCCAGCGCCACAAAGAAGAAGATCCGCATGCCCAGGCCATCGCCGATGGTGATCCCCGCAAAACCGGATGCAATGCCGGTAGAGAAGGGGTTGGTAGTGGACGCCATATACCCGATGCCGGTCCCCAGGAAGATGGTCACCATAGCCGTGAAGGCATCGTACCCTGCAGCCAGGAAAACGGGGATAATCATCAAATAGAATGCCACCGTTTCCTCGCCCATACCAAAGATGGTGCCTCCCAAACCAAAGACGACCATCAAAATGGGAATCATGATGTGGTCTTTACCATTCAGCTTCCGCACCACCGCCGCGATGCCCGCATCGATGGCGCCTGTTTTCATAACGATCTCCAGGAAGCCGCCCATGATGAGCAGGAACAGCATAATGTCCGACGCCTCATAAAATCCGTTGACCGGCGCCATAATCACTTCCCACAGGCCCTGGGGATTTTTCTCGGTTTCCTGATAGGTGCCGGCAATGGGTTCCAGGCTGGAAGCCTCCGGATCTACATAATCATAGGTACCTGCCGGAACAATCCAGGTCAGGATTGCCACCGCCACAATCACTGCAAACAGAGTGATAAACGCGTTTGGCATCTGGAATGATTTTTTCTTCTTCATCGTTCGCTCCTCTCTTTCACACATCCCGTAACCTTCCGCAGATCTTGAAAACGCTTAATAGATCAGCTCGCCATCCTTGATGACATGGATCAGGTCCTTGGTCATCACATAGATGTCCTCATCGGGGTTGCCATCGGCTACAATCAGATCCGCCAGCTTTCCTTCCTTGACAGAACCCAGCTTGTCGTCCATGCCGATGATCTTGGCGCTGTCGATGGTGGCCTGCCGGAGCATGTCCAGATTGGTAAAGCCCATCATCTCCTTACGGGCCACAAACTCGTAGCCGGGGCGCTTGGTGAGATTTTCAATATCCAGGTCGGAGCCCCAGCCCATCAGCAGGCCGGCCTTGTAGGCCTTCTTGATGCAGTCATGGGAAAGCTCGGTAAGAGCGTCCACCTTGGGCCACATATACTCGGGGATTGTCTCCGGCTCATCGTAGGGAACCTTGTCGATGGCAATGGTGGGCACCATGAAGCTGGTTCCCGCCTTGAGCATCTCGATGCCCTCGTCGTCCACCAGGGAGCAGTGCTCGATGGTGCGTACGCCGCAGCGGATGCACAGCTTGATGGCCTCGGTGCCATGGCAGTGGGCGGCCACATAGCTGTCCTTGCTGGAAGCCACCTGGACCATCATCCGCAGCTCCTCCTCGGTAACGATGGTCTGCCCGGGCACGCCGCCGTCGTTGTAGAAGGCGCCGGTGGCCATCACCTTAATGAAGTCGGACCCTTCCTGGAAGAGCTTGCGGCAGGTCTTCTGCACCTCCTGGGCCCCGTCCGCCTCCACATACATCTTGGCAAAGCACTTGTTGCCGTTTTCGGTGGGGGTGATGATCTGCCCGCTGGAGATGACCCGGGGGCCCTTGATGGTACCCTTGTTGATGGCATCCCGCATGGCGTTTACCACGCTGTAGCTGGAGCCGCAGTCCCGAACCAGCGTATACCCCTGGCGGAGGTACTCGTTGGCCCCCACAACCGCCTCAAAAGCCGCCGTGGCCGGATCCTGCACCAGCGCCTCCAGCACGTTCTGAGAATACAGGTTAAAGTGGGCGTGAATGTCCATCAATCCCGGCAGAAGGGTTCTCTTCTGCAGATCGATCTCCCGGGCCTCCACCTGGAAATCGGTGCCGCAGGGGGCAATCCGCTTGATCGCCTTATCCTCCAGCAGGATATCCGCCAGCTGTCCCTCGTAACCTTCGGTGAGCTGGGGAATCAATCTACAGTTGCGCAATACGATCATGAAAACATCCTCCTTCATCTTGTACTGCATGTTGCTTCCGTACCTGTTCCAGCGGATGGCCGGCCGCCTGGTGGCTTCCCAAGACACGGGTCCGCTGCCTGAGCCCAAATTCTATTATTATAGAATAAAATTTTATAATAATAGAATTTCTGTCCCCATTGTACCCTATCAAATTTTGCAAGTCAACCTAAAATTTAAACAATTAAAAATAAAAAATTGTATCAGTTCATCATCTATCCGTGGTTTTACGCCACTTTTGATATTGAAATTGAAAAAAGCAAAATTCAAATCTACAAAATTTCGCCTTGTTTACACAAACGGTTCTTATATGGTATAATGAAAAAAATAATTCCTAGTTGCTTCCAACGGAAGGGAGGATCGCTGGAATGGACAACGAAATAGGAACGTTGCTCAAACAGACCCGCAAAAGCCACGGAATTACCTTGAAGGACCTGTCCGCCCGCTCGGGGCTTTCCATCAGTTACCTGAGCATGCTGGAACGGGGGCTCTCCAGCCCTACCATTGCCAACCTGAACAAAATCTGCCGTGCCTTCAACATCACCCTTTCCGGCCTGGTATTGACCCTTGACCAGGACAAAATCCTGGTGAAAAAGGACGAGCGGCGGCGGATCTACGACGATGCAGAGGTGCTCTACGAAGCGGCCACCGAAGGCAACCGCCGGATGCGGGGAGTCTGCATGACCGTCCGGGATACCAACGAGCACCTGTCCGAAAAGCATGTCTCCGACGAGGTAGGCTTTGTGGTCCGGGGGGCGATGGAGATGACCATCGGGGGCGTTGTCTCCCAGCTGGAGGCCGGCGACACCCTGTATATTCCCGCCAACACCGCCCACAGCTTCCGCAAAACCAGCGAGGAGGACTGTGTCAGCTTCTGGGTGTATGCCAGCAACGGGCTGGAGATGCCGGAATCCTATCCCATTCACCTGCCAAAAGAGGAAAAGTAAGAACCATAATCCACTGGAAAGGAGCTTCTCCCCATGAACAAAACCACCTTTTCCACCCCCAAGGCCCCGATCCCCAGCTCCCACATTGCCCAGGTAAGCTGTTACGGCAGCTTTGGCTTCCTGTCGGGCCAGATCTCCCAGGACCGGCAGACGGGGGAGGTCATCCGGGACTCGGTCGCCGGCCAGACCCGCCGGATCCTCACCAATATCCGCACCATCCTGGAGGAGATGGGGCTGGGGCTGGAGAATGTCATCAAATGCAACGTCTTTCTGTCGTCGATGGAGCATTTTGACGAGATGGACGCCGTCTACAAGACCTTCTTCTCCTCGGTGAATCCCCCTGCCCGACAGACGGTATCCGCCGGCATCTGGGCAGATCTGGACATTGAAATCAGTGCGGAAATCATCCTGGACAAATTGACCGACTAGATAACCCATTCCAGCCCGACAGGAGGACCTACCATGGAGCGAGCCCCCCTTTTTTCCCTGGGAACAGCCAGCACCGCCATCCGGCGGATGCTTCTGTTGTTCAGCGGCCTGCTGATCCTGGTGGGACTCTGTTCCGATTCCCCTGCCGCCATCGCCCATGGGCTGTGGCGGATCATCACCGAACCGGATATGCTCATCACCGACTATGTGGCCCTGGGGGGACAGGGGGCCGCCTTTGTAAACGCGGGGCTGGTGATGCTCCTGTCGGTCCTGCTCCTCCAGCTGTGCCGCCTCCCCTTTTCCGGAGTGAGCATCGCCTGCTGTTTCCTCATGGGGGGCTTTGCCCTCTTTGGCAAGAACCTGCTCACCATCTCCCCCATTCCCCTGGGGGTGTGGCTTTATGCCCGATGCCAGCGCCAGCCGTTCAGCCGGTATGTGTATGTGGCCCTCTTCGGCACCGCCCTCAGCCCCATCATCACCGAAATGGGGCTGGCCATGCGGGGACGGGGCCTGCTCACCCTGCTGGTTCCCCTGGCGGTGGGGATGGGCATCGGGTTCCTGCTCCCCCCTGTGTCCGCCTTCACCGTCAAGGTCCACCAGGGGTACAACCTGTACAACGTGGGCTTTTCCGCCGGGCTACTGGGCGTGCTGCTGGTGGCGGTCCTTCGCACCTGGGGATTTGTCTTCACCGTCCGCACCATCTGGAGTACCCAGCGGCCGGTGTCCCTGGCGGTTGTCCTCTTTGCCGCCTTTGGGGCCATGTTTGCGGCGGGGGCACTGGCCTCCAACGGAGATTGGAAGGCCTTGCGGCGGATCACCCGCCATTCCGGCCGGGCCATTGCCGACTTTGTGGTGTTGGACGGCCTGCCGGTCACCTTGATGAATATGGGGCTGCTGGGAATCGCGGGAACCGCTTTTGTTCTCGCCATCGGCGCTCCCCTCAACGGCCCTTCCATCGGGGGGATTCTCACCATCGTGGGGTTTGGCGCCTTCGGCAAGCACCTGGCCAACTGTGTCTGGGTGGTGGCGGGCCTCTCCCTCATGTGCTGGTCCGCAGGGTGGTCCCTGCAGGAGCCCAACATCCTTCTGGCGGCCCTCTTTTCCACCGGGCTTGCCCCCATCGCCGGCCAGTTTGGCTGGGCGGCAGGGATGGCGGCCGGCGCCCTCCATCTGGCGGTGGTCACCGGCGTGGGAGGGTTGTATGAGGGAATGAACCTGTACAACAACGGATTTGCGGCCGGGCTGGTGTGCATCGTGCTGGTGCCGGTGCTGGAGGCCCTGAAGGGAGACCAAGCGGAATGAAACAGACAAAACGAAAGCTTTGCAGCATTGTGGGGGAACTGACCACCTTCTTCTTCCAGGTGGGGTCCCGGGAATTCACCATCCACACCGCCCAAACCGAGGAGGGCTACCAGATCACCGCCTCCTGCCGGTTCGACCCCGCCTGCCTGCCTCAGGTGGAGCGGATGGTGCAGCTGCTCCATGCCGAGCGGAACGCCGGGATCGAAGAAGCCTATTGGGAGCTGGCCGGCCTTATGGCCGACGGAGGCTCCGGGTCCGAGGCGGTTCTCCTGGGTCAGATGGCGGATCGCCTGGAGACAACGGTGGAGGGAGACCGGTTTTCCATCTGCCTGCTCAAACGGCCCTAGCAGGCCTTTCCCCATTAGGATGTGCAGCCGGCAGAAAAAAATCAAAAATAGCCCTTGACATTTCCAAATTCCATGCTATAATAAATGACGTTGACTCGCTGTGGGGGTGTAGCTCACTTGGGAGAGCGCTTGAATGGCATTCAAGAGGTAAGGGGTTCGATCCCCCTCATCTCCACCACAAAAATCCCGGTCCTGTGACCGGGATTTTTTCGTTGTCGGGGGATCGGCGGCCGGCCCCTCCTGCCTGCGGCGGCAGGCGGCGCTCCTGGACGGGCACCCCGTCACCTTGTTTTGAAAAAAGGAGGAAGCTGCAATGGAAGAGGAACTGCGCCGGCTGCTGACCCAGTGGGGAGCCGTGGACGTGGGCTTCGCCCAGGTGGAGGACGGCCCGGGCGGGTTTGGCTGGGCGGTATCGGCAGTGGTGAAACTGTCCGACGGGGTGGTGGACGAAATCCAGGGCGCGCCTACTCACAGCTATTTCCATCATTACCGGACGGTCAACTTCGCCATCGACCAGATGATCCTCCAGGCGGGGATGCTGCTGGAGCGGCGGGGGTACCGGTATCTGCCGGTGGCAGCCTCCCAGTCCATCAACCTGGACGGGAACTCCCCCTTCCAAGGGCGGTACTCCCACAAGAAGGCCGCCTGCCTGGCCGGGCTGGGCACCATCGGCCGCAGCGGCCTCTTTCTCCACCGGCAGTTTGGGCCCCGGGTGCGGCTGGGCACCCTCTTCACCGACTGTCCCTTCCCCTCGGCCCCGGCCCCGGCCCTTCCTCCCGACCGGTGCGGCGGGTGCCGCCGCTGCCTGGAGGCCTGCCCCGCCGGGGCCATCCTGGAGGGCCCGGTATCGGCAGCGGCCCCCCGGATCGACCCCGCCAGCTGCAGCACCCATATGAAGACAGCTTACCAGAAGATTGGCCGGGGGGCCGTGTGCGGCGTCTGCATGGCGGTTTGCCCCTATGGAAAAAAAGAGGCAAAAACTTCTTGACTTGTCCTGCAAACTCCGCTATAATTTGAATGTTACCGCCGTAATGACCGGCGGTCATCCTTGCTCTGTACCCGTTACAGGGCCTAACGTCCATAAGGAGGTGTACAAAATGGCAAATACCAACAACTACGAAGCTGTCATCGTCTTCTCCGTCAAGAACGGGGAGGAAGCCACCGAGGCTCTCGTCAACAAGTTCAAGGACCTGATCGAGAAACACGGCACCATCAACAACGTTGATGACTGGGGCAAGCGCCGCCTGGCTTATGAAATCGACGACCAGATGGAGGGACATTACGTCCAGATCGATTTCACCAGCGAGCCCACCTTCCCCGCCGAGCTGGACCGTGTGCTGGGCATCACCGACGGCGTGCTCCGTCAGCTGGTCACCACCAAGCCGGTGGTGAAGAAGGCTCCGGCCGCTCCCGCTGCCCCGGCTGCTCCTGCCGCTGAGGCCCAGGAATAAGAAGGAAAGGGGTGGGTTTTCATGCTCAATAAGGCTATCCTGATTGGCAGGCTCACCGCGGACCCGGAACTGCGGCAAACCCCCAACGGCATCACGGTCACCAGTTTTTCCATCGCTGTTGACCGTCGGTTCAGCCGCAGCGGGGGCGAGCGGCAGACCGATTTCCTCGACATCGTCGCCTGGCGGCAGCAGGCGGAATTCGTCTGCAAATACTTCCAGAAGGGGCGCCTGATCGGGGTGGAAGGTTCCATCCAGGTGCGCAGCTACACCGACCGGGACGGCAACAAGCGCCGTGCCTGGGAGATTCAGGCGGACAATGTGTTCTTTGTGGACAGCAAGAACTCCTCTTCCCAGCAGGATACGGCTCCCGCGTTTTATGGCGAGCCGGCTCCGGCCCCTTCCAGCCCCTCTCCCGTTTCGGGGGCGGCGGCTTCGGGCAGCCAGTCGGTGTCCTATTCCAGCGGCAGCGTAGGCGATTTTGAGGAAATTGAGGCAGACAGCGATCTGCCCTTCTAAGAACTTGACGATTGATTGATAGGAGGTTTAGGGTTATGGCATTCGATAGAGACCGCAGCAACGACAGACCCCGGGGCAGACGGCCCCGCAAGAAGGTTTGCTCCTTCTGCGTGGACAAGATTGAAGAGATCGATTACAAGGACGTTCCCCGTCTGCGGAGATACATCTCCGAGAGAGCGAAGATCGTTCCCCGCCGCGTGACCGGCACCTGCGCCCGGCATCAGCGCCAGCTGACCGTGGCCATCAAGCGTGCCCGGCATCTGGCTCTGCTGCCCTATATCAGCGACTAATTTCCCAAAGCTCCGCCGCGGCGGGGCTTTTTTTGTCTCGGTTTCCCCTTTTTACTCTTGACAATAAGAAGGAGTGACACCCATGTCTTCGGTCACCAAGGTTGTGTGTTTTGATCTGGACGGCACCCTCATCCAGGGGTACGACGCAACCTCTATCACCCTTGCCTGCACCCTCAACGGCCGCCGGGAAGAGATGCTGGCCATTGAGGAGGCCCGTATCCGCGGCGAGTTTGACTGGATTGCCGCCGACTATCAAAAGGCCGCCCTCCTCAAGGGGCTCCCCCTTTCCCGCCTGGCGGCGGAGTTTCCCCGGCAGTGCCGGCCCATCGGGGGGATCCGAGAGACGGTGGACGCCCTTCACCGGGAAGGGATCCGGTGCCTGCTGGTCACCTCCGGGCCGGTCCAGAGCGCCCAGGCCTTTGCCCTCCACTGGGGGCTGGACGCCTGGGACGGCAGCCACTACGGGGTGACCGACGGGATCTTTGACGGAACCCTCCCCGGCCACATCGGCGACCGGGGAAAGATTCAGTGTGTGGAGCGGTACTGTTCCCAGGTGGGGGCCTCCTTTGCGGAGGTGACTGCCGTGGGGGACGGGGGAACCGATATTCCCCTCTTTGGCCGGTGCGGCTGCTCCATCGCCCTCAACTACGGCCCGGAGGCGAAGGGCAAAGCGACCCACTACCTGCGTACCGACGACCTATCCCACATCCTCCCCCTGGTTCCCTAGCGGCAGCGCCGGGGAAACCGTCCTCTTGATTTTCCAACAAAAAGGAGTATCCACTTGGAATTTGTCACCCATCTTCTCACCCATACCATCGCCGATTCCCTGCCCCTTCTCCCCTTCCTGTTCGGGGCATACCTGCTCATCGAGTTCCTGGAGCACCGGGCGGAGGGGACGCTGGAGTCGATCCTGGCCCGGTCCGGCCGGCTGGGGGTCATCGGCGGCGCCCTGCTGGGCTGCGTGCCCCAGTGCGGGTTCTCCATTGCTGCCGCCAACTTCTACGCCGGGGGGATCATCTCCGCCGGAACCCTGGCGGCGGTCTTTCTCTCTACCTCCGACGAGGCCATCCCCCTCATGCTGGCCCGGCCGGACAGCATCGGCCAGATTCTCCCCCTGCTGTTTACCAAGATCGTGATTGCCCTTGCGGCCGGTTTTGCCATCGACCTGCTGGCCCGTCCCTTGTTCCCTCGCCGCCATGTGCTGGAGGCGATCCACGACCACTGCCGGGAGGAGCACTGCGGCTGTGAGGAAAGCCTGCTGAAGGGAGCGGTCCACCACACCCTGCAAACCTTTGCCTTCATCTTCCTCTTCACCCTGGTGATGACCGGCGCCCTGGAGCTCATCGGGGAAGAAACCCTTTCCCGCATCCTGATGGGCGGCACCCTGTGGCAGCCGGTGGTGGCGGGCCTGATCGGCCTGATCCCCAACTGTGCCTCCTCGGTGCTGATTACCCAGCTCTATCTGGATGGGGCCATCAGCTTTGGGTCGGTGGTGGCCGGTCTCTGCACTGGGGCAGGGATGGGTTTCCCGGTCCTCTTCAAGATGAACCGGAACCTTCGGGAGAACCTCACCCTGCTGGGGCTGGTGTACATCATCGGCGTCGCCGCCGGTATCCTGCTGCAGGTCCTGATCCCATAACCCGATAAAGGAGGCTTTTCCTATGAAAACCGTCCTGATTACCGGCGGTTCCCGGGGCATCGGCGCCGCCGCTGCCCGTGCCTTTGCCCAGGCGGGCTGGAAGGTAGCGATCAACTACTGCCGCTCCGCCCAGGCCGCCCAAGCCCTGGCGGCAGAGCTCTGCGCCCAAGGGGGACAGGCCCTGGTGGTGCCGGGGGATGTGGCCGTCCGTTCCCAGGTGGTGCAGATGGTGGAAACCGTCCGGAAGGAGCTGGGGGACCCCGATCTCCTCATCAACAACGCGGGGATCTCCCAGCAGGCCCTTTTTACCGACCTCACCGAGGAGGACTGGGACCGGATGTTTGCCGTCCATGTGAAGGGGGCCTTTCACTGCTGCCAGGAGGTCCTGCCCGCCATGATCCGCCGCCGCAGCGGCCAGATCATCAACATCTCCTCCATGTGGGGACAGGTAGGCGGCTCCTGCGAGGTCCATTACTCCGCCGCCAAGGCCGCCCTCATCGGCTTTACCAAGGCACTGGCCAAGGAGGTGGGGCCTTCCCAGGTACGGGTCAACTGCGTGGCCCCGGGGGTCATTGCCACTGAGATGAACGGCCATCTCTCCCCCGCCGATCTGGAGGCCCTCCGGGAGGAAACTCCCCTGGAGATCATCGGCGCCCCAGAAGATGTGGCCTCCCTGCTGGTCTTTCTGGCTTCGGACCAGGCGCGGTTCATCACCGGCCAGGTCATTGCCCCCAACGGGGGAATTGTCATCTGAGAGAAGGAGGATGCCGTCATGGAACTGGAAACGATCCGCGCCTTTTTCACCGGCGACCGATTCGCTGTGGAAAACGGCATGGCCATCGAGCAGGCTGTGCCTGGGGAGGCCGTCTGTTCGATGGTCCTCACCCCGCACCATCGCAACGCCAAAAACGCCGTCATGGGCGGCGCCATCTTCACCCTGGGGGATTTTGCCTTCGCCGTGGCCGCCAACTGCGCCACGCTGGGGCAGAAGGAGGTTGTGGTCTCCCTGTCCAACAACATCACCTTCTGCCGGGAAGCCAAAGGAACCCGCCTTATTGCCACCGCGAAGGAGCTGTCCGCCACCCGCCGTACCCGTCTCTACCAGGTGACGGTGGCGGATGACCTGGGAACGCTGGTGGCCCAGATGATGGTCAACGGATACGCCTCCCCTGTTCCCCCTGCCGGAGGGAAGGGATAAGCGGTTTCTCCGCCGCTGCCGTGCGGGCCTACTAACCACTTTCCTCAAAGCCGCCGCGGGCGGGTGGGGATCGGTGGTTTTTTCGGAAAAGCACCTTTGGGCCGCCTGCGGGCGGCCCTCTCCCGTGGCCGGGCTTACGCCCGGCCCTCCCGTAAACGGGGGCGCTCCGCCCCTTCTAACCTCTTCGCAGAGGCCTACGCGGGCGGGTGGGAATCGATGGCCCTCTGCCAAGGGCT
>CAJFKV010000010.1 GCA_904387055.1 Candidatus Heteroruminococcus faecigallinarum
TTCCCATGCCGACGATGTTCAGCGTACCGGGAGGTACGCCGGTCGGCGGGGATTGCCAAGGGATCTCCCTTGGCTGGCTTTCTGGGAACTCTTTCTCCATAGAAAGAGTTCCCCTGGGGGTTCGGGGGGCGGAGCGCCCCCGTTTACGGTAGGCGGGCCGTAGGCCCGCACGGCAGAAGGGCGGCGAAGCCGCCCACCTCCGTCCTCGGCAGAGGACTACCGGTTCCCGCCCGCCCGCGTGCGCCTTTGCAAAGAGGTTAGAAGGGGCGGAGCGCCCCCGTAAAAACGGGAGGGCCGGGCGCAGCCCGGCCACGGCAGCAGGGCGGCGAAGCCGCCTGCCCCCGCCCTCGGCAGAGGCTCCCCCAGACAAAGGAAGAAAACTGAAATTTGGAAAGTGTACTTGACATTTCGCCAAGAGTTCGATAAAATAGGGAATGGAAAGGAAACTTTGCAAATTGAGGAGGAGATCCTATGAAACAACCATCCAGGTTTTTGTATTGGGCAATGACAGCCGGCGGTATTCTGCTGCTGGCAGGAGGGCTTGTTTTGCTGCGGATGGGAGGCGACGGCCAGGTGCTTCCCTACTTGATGTTGGGCGCGGGATGCGGCGTCTTCGGCTATGGGGCCGGGGAACTGGCCGCCGGCGCCGCCGCCCGAAAGGATCCCCAGATGGCCCGTCAGCTGGCCATTGAGCAGCAGGACGAGCGGAACCGGGCCATTGCCGACCGCTCCAAGGCCAAGGCCTATGACCTGATGCTCTACCTTTTTGCCGCCCTGATGGTGGCCTTTTCCCTGATTCCGGACACGCCCCTGCCGGTGATCCTGCTGATGGTGGCCGGATACCTGTTGGTGGTGGCCTTCCAGATTTACTGGCTCGTCCGGCTGAATAAGGAGATGTAGCCGGTCTCCGTCTTCTTCCGATGGCCCCGGGAATGGGTCAGGCCCTCCCTGCATACAGTATAGGACAGGACAGCAGGGAGGGATACGGGAATGAAACGTGGATGGCTGGCGGCGATGGCCGTGGCGGTAGGACTGGTGTTGACTGGGCTGGACCCGGTGCTGACCGATGATCCGGTGGATGCCGCGGCGGCAGTGGTGATGGAGGCCCGTACAGGGCGGGTCCTTTACGAGCAGAACGCCCATGAGCCCCTGCCCATGGCCAGCACCACCAAGATCATGACCACCCTTCTTACTCTGGAGCAGCCCGACCTGGAAGAGCCGTTTATGGTGGACGAGGAGGCGATCCAGGTGGAAGGGTCCTCCATGGGCCTCCAGGTGGGGGATACGGTGACCCTGCTGGATCTGGCCTACGGGATGATGCTCCCTTCCGGCAACGACGCCGCCAATGCCGCCGCTGTGCGGATTGCCGGCAGCCAGCGGGCCTTCGCGGCGCTGATGAACCAGCGGGCCCGGCAGCTGGGGATGGAGGATACATTTTTTGTCAACCCCTCCGGTCTGGATGCCCAGGGGCACGAGGCTTCCGCCTATGACCTGGCCCTTCTCCAGCGGGCGGCCCTGCGGGACGGCCTTTACCGGGAGATCAGCGGCCAGACCCAGGCCAAGCGCTCCTTTGGCAATCCTCCCTATGACCGCTGGCTCACCAACCACAACAAGCTGCTGACCTATTACGAATGGTGCATCAGCGGCAAAACCGGTTACACCGACGCCGCTCGCCGGTGCCTGGTGACGGCGGCGGAAAAGGACGGCATCACTCTGATCTGCGTCACCCTCAACTGTCCCGACGATTGGCAGATCCACCAAACCCTTTATGAGGAATGCTTTGCCCGGCTGGAAGGGGTGGACGCTCGGGAGCTGGCCGGGGAGTATGTGCTGCCGGTCATGGGCGGGGAAGAGGCGGCGGTCACCGTGTCCCCTGCGGTGGAGGAGAGCACCTTCCCCGTCGCCGCCGGGGAAAGGGACCGGCTGGAGCAGAGGATCCATCTCCCCGCCTTTGTGTACGCACCGGTGGCAAGGGGGGAGGTCCTGGGCGAGGTGGTCTACTCCCTGGACGGGGGAGAGCTGGCCCGGGTCGCCCTGGTGGCGGAGAAAGCGGTCCCCGCCCAGGAGCCGGCCGAGGCAGAAGGCCTGTGGAGCAGGCTGCGTTCTTTGCTGCCGGGGGGGACCTCGTAAGAGACAGATGGGGACGAATGGAATAGGATCTTGGGGGAACCTCTGACAAGGGGTCCCCCCTTTTTGCTGGCCAAGGGAAGGATATTTGACGTGCACCCTACCCCTGGACGGGGGAATGTGCTATACTAACACTGGAATGATAGGACTTTGAGGACAAGCCTCGTGGATAGAAGAAAGGAAGGTGTCTCATGGCAGAGACGACGAGGATTCAGAAAGCCCTCTCGGAAGGGGGGATCCTGTCCCGCCGGAAGGCGGTGGAACTGATTGCCCAGGGGAGGGTGACGGTGAACGGCCGGCCGGCCCGGCCGGGGCATCCGGTCAATATTCGCCGGGATGTCATCGCCATCGACGGCCAGCGGGTGGTCTTCCCCCGGAAGAAGGAGCTGGTCTACATCGCCCTCAACAAGCCGCGGGGATATGTGACCACCACCAGCGACGAGCTGGGCCGCCGGTGTGTCACCCAGCTGCTCCAGGGCCTTTCCACCCGGGTGTATCCGGTGGGGCGGCTGGACCGGAACAGCGAGGGGCTCCTTCTCCTCACCAACGACGGCCAGTTTGCCAATTTCATCATGCACCCCAGCCATCACGTCCGCAAAACCTACCGGGTCACCGTTCACCAGGACGTGACCGACGAGATGGCCGTCCACCTGAGCACCGGGGTCAACATCGGGACGGACGGGCAGGTGGAGATGACCGCCCCCGCCCAGGTCCAGGTCCTCTCCAAAGAACCGGGGCGGACGGTGCTCCAGATCACCATTGCCGAGGGGAAAAACCGGCAGATCCGGCGGATGTGCGAGGCGCTGGGGCTGGAGGTGGCGCGCCTGCGGCGGACGGCCGTCGGCCCCATCAAGCTGGGGATGCTGGCCCCCGGCCAGTGGCGGGAGCTGAAGCCAGCCGAGGTGGGAGCGCTGCGGAACAGCGCCACCGCTTCGGCGCCGCTGGAGGCGGCAGTGCTGGCCCCGGAAGGCAAGCCCAAGGCCAAGGCCCGGCCGGTTGCGGGCCGGCCTGCCCGGGGAGGTGGACGCCGGTGATTGCCATCAAGCCCGCCCCCCAGGAGCGGGTTCAAGAGATCTGCGCCCGGGAGGGGTTCCCCTGGGAGGGGACCATGTTCGCCTGCCAGGCGGACCGGGACAACTGGATCCTCTTCCAGCTGGGCAAGGAAGGCTGCACCCTGTGGGAGGCGGCCTGCGAGCCGGTTTTGCTGGATGCCCTGATCCGGGCGGCGCTGAATGTGGCCGACCTGCGGGGGGTGGACCGGTATGCCTTTGGCGGCCGGATGGAAGCCCACTGGGGCGGAAAGCTCCAGTCCCTGGGATATCCCGCCGGGGAGGGGAGTATCGCGGCCCTTTTTCAAAAGGGCTGCGGGCTTCGGTAGACCGCAGCACAGGCGGTGGAGAAATTTGCACAAGAAAATGACTGGTAAAAAGTCAAAACACCGAATTGCCTGCAATTTATCCATTATGAGCTTGTGAAATCTTTCCCATACGATTATAATAAAGGCTGAGGAAAACCGCTGCAAAGGCGGCGGATGGCTTTTCCCCGGGGAGGAAGGGAAGAAAACGGCATTGTTCTCCTTTTTTGCAGCTGCCGCCCCGCCAGGGACGGCACCCCGCAGGGACCCGAACTCATCAGAATGGAGGCAGTAACAACATGAGTGGCAGCATGCTTGAGAAACTGAGCGCCGCCAAAGCGCAGCTGAGCGCCGGCGATGCCCGAAAGAGACTTGAACTGCTGTTTGACGAGGGCAGCTTTGTGGAGCTGGACTCCTTTGTCAAGGCGGCGGAGGGCGCTGCCGGCGTCCTTACCGGTTATGGTACGGTGGAGGGCAGTCCGGTATATGCCTTTTCCCAGAACAGCGACGACCTGGGCGGCGGAATGGGCCGTGCCCAGATGGCCAAGCTGACCAAGGTATATGACCTGGCGCTGAAGACCGGCTGCCCGGTTGTAGGCATCTACGATTCCAAGGGAGCCCGCCTGGAAGAAGGGGCCGACGCGCTGGCCGCCTACGGGGACCTGATGAAGACGGTGAGCCGGCTGTCCGGCGTGGTGCCCCAGGTGGCGGTGGTGGCCGGCCCGTGTGCCGGTGCGGCAGCCCTGGCAGCCTGCAATGCCGATCTGGTGATTATGAGCGAGGAAGGGGAGCTCTTCCTGACCCCGCCCTTTGTGGCCAAGGCCAAAGGGGAGACGGTGGAGGGCGCCGGCACCGCCGGCAACGCCGCCCGGGCCGGTGTGGTCCATCTGGTGGCCAAGAACGACGGGGAAGCCATCGCCCAGGCCCGGAAGATCCTCTCCCTTCTGCCGGCCAACAACCTGGCTGTGGCGCCCATCTTCGAGTGGGAGGAGCAGCCGGGAGCGGGGCTGAACGACATGGGTGAAGGGACGCAGAAGGCCGACGGGGCCGTGGTGCTGGATACCCTGGCAGATGCGGGCAGCGCCATCGAGCTCCAGCCCGAGTTTGGCTGCGGCGTGGTCACCAAGCTGGCCACCCTGGCCGGGAATGTGTGCGGCATGGCCGCCACCACCGGCGCCCCCCTCACTGCCGACGACAGCAACAAGCTGGCGCGGTTTGTCCAGTTCTGCGACGCGTTCCAGCTGCCGGTGGTGACGCTGGTGAACACCCCCGGGTTTGCACCCTCTTCCAAGAGCGAGACCCAGGGCGCCGTCCGGGAGGCCGCCAAGCTGTGCGCGGTCTACGGGGAGGCCACGACCCCCAAGGTATCGGTTATCATCGGGGAGGCCATCGGCCCCGCCTACATCGCCCTGGCAGGCAAGGCGTCCGCCGCCGACCTGGTGTTTGCCTGGCCCTCCGCGGTGATCTCCCCTCTGGAGCCTGCCGCCGCGGTGGCGCTGCTGAAGGAGGATACCATCACCCCGGAGCACACCCGTGCCCAGGCGGAAGCGGACTACCGCGCCAATGAGGCGTCCGCCTTCACGGTGGCTGCCGCCGGGTATATTGACAATGTGATCGAGCCTGCCGCCACCCGCCAGGTGCTGGCGTCGGCCCTGGATCTGCTCTCCTCCAAGCGGGAGAGCAAGCTTCCCAAGAAGCACGGCAACCTGCCCCTGTAACTTGTTTGGAATTGGCAAAGCCCTCGACTGATCTTTGATGAAAGGTGCGATTGTAATGAAAAGATATACCATCTCGGTAAACGGCCAGACCTATGATGTTCAGGTGGAGGAGGTTGCCTCCGGCGCTCCTGCTGTTTCGGCCCCGGCCCCGGCACCGGCCCCCGCTCCCGCCCCTGCCCCCGCGGCTCCTGCGGCCCCCGCGCCGGCTCCCGCCGCCGCCCCGGCTGCTCCTGCTCCCGCTCCTGCGGCGCCGGCCGCTGTCCCTGCCGACGGCCTGAAGATCAACGCCCCCATGCCCGGCACCATCCTGGATGTGCAGGTAACCCCCGGCCAGCAGGTGGAGAAGGGCGCCGTCCTGGTGATTCTGGAAGCCCTGAAGATGGAGAACGAGATCATGGCCCCCGAGGCCGGCAAGGTTCTCTCCGTATCGGTGACCAAGGGCCAGCAGGTGGATACCGGCGCGCTGCTGGTGGTCCTGGGTTAAGGGAAGGCAAGACGCACGTGGAATGGAGGTAAAATCATGGCTCAGGTAAAGATTACCGAGACCCTTTTGCGGGATGCCCACCAGTCCCTGATTGCCACCCGCATGAGCACCGAGGAGATGCTCCCCATGCTGGCGGCCATCGACGATGTGGGCTTTTACTCCTGCGAGGTGTGGGGCGGCGCCACCTTTGACGCCTGCCTGCGGTTTTTGGACGAGGATCCCTGGGAGCGGCTGCGGATTCTGCGGAAGAACATGCCCAATACCAAGCTCCAGATGCTCTTCCGGGGGCAGAATATGCTGGGATACCGGCATTATGCCGACGACGTGCTCCGGTATTTTGTGGAGAAGATGGTCTACAACGGCATCGACATCATGCGGGTCTTTGACGCTCTCAACGATATCCGCAACCTGGAGTGTGCCATCAAGGCCGCCCAGAAGGAGAATGCCCATATCCAGGGCTGCATCTCCTACACCACCGGCCCGGTCTTCACCACCGAGTACTTTGTCAAGTATGCCAAGCAGCTGGAGGATGCCGGCGTCAACTCCATCTGCATCAAGGATATGGCCGGCCTGCTGACCCCCTACTATACCTATGAGCTGGTGAAGGCCCTCAAGGAGAATGTGAAGGTCCCCATCCAGCTTCACTCCCACTACACCTCCGGCCTGGCCTCCATGTGCCACCTGAAGGCCATCGAGGCCGGGGTGGACATCATCGACACCGCCATGTCGCCGCTGGCGATGGGTACCTCCCATCCGGCCACCGAAAGCATGGTGGCGGCCCTCCAGGGAACCCCCTACGACACCGGCCTGGACCTGAAGAAGCTGAACGTGGTGCGGGAGCACGCGGCCAAGCTGCGGGAGAAGTATCTGAAGAACGGCCTGCTCAACCCCAAGGTGCTGGGCGTGGATGCCAATACCCTCCTGTACCAGGTGCCGGGCGGCATGCTCTCCAACCTGGTCTCCCAGCTGCACCAGGCGGGCAAGGACGACATGCTGGACGACGTGCTCAAGGAGATCCCCAACGTCCGCAAGGACGCCGGCTATCCCCCGCTGGTCACCCCCACCTCCCAGATCGTGGGTACCCAGGCGGTCTTCAACGTCCTCACCGGCGAGCGGTATAAGTCGGTCACCAAGGAGTTCAAGGGGCTGGTGCGGGGCGAGTACGGCCGTACCCCTATGCCCATCGATCCGGAGTTCCGCAAGAAGATCATCGGCGACGTGGAGCCCATTGACTGCCGCCCCGCCGACCTGATCCCCGACGAGCTGGAGAAGATCCGCGCGGAGATTCCCGCCGGCCTGATCGAGCAGGAGGAGGACGTCCTCAGCTATGCCCAGTTCGGCCAGGTGGCCATCAAGTTCTTTGAGCGCCGCCGGGATAAGAAGTACGGCGTAGATGCCGACCACGTGGACCGGGCCAACAAGGTTCACCCGGTATAGCGGCGGGGCGTCGTCTGTCCATGGCAAAGGAATGAATTGTGCCCGGAGGCGGGGATGCTTCCGGGCACGTTTTTTGTTGCCCGGTACGGCCGGGGAGCCGCCCTGTTTCCGGCTGCCAAGAAAAAAGCAAAAAATGAAAAAAAGGTGTTGACTTTTCTCCCGGTTCATGATAATATAATCAAGCAGTCAAAAAACGGGCTGCGGAAACAAAAAGATGCGGATGTGGCGGAACTGGCAGACGCGCTAGATTCAGGTTCTAGTTCCCTTAAAAGAGTGCAGGTTCAAGTCCTGTCATCCGCACCACGTCGGAGCAAAGTTCGCTTTGCTCCGACTTCTTTTTTGCCTTTGGCGAAAAAGAAGTCATCCGCCCGCTCCCTTGCTCCTCCTTTTCTGCAAAAGGGCACGCTCGGCTCGCCTGCTCGGTTGTAAACGCCCTCGCGACGGCTTACTGTCGCTACCACCCTTTTGCGGGTGTTTGCGATCGAAACGGACCGCTCCTGCCAAAATCCCTCTACGGTTCGCCGTAGCGGGATTTTCTTATCTGGTGCAGTGGGGAACCGGCTGCCCTCTTTCTTCCTGTGGGTGGTAGACGGTCAAAGCATCCCGTCCCTGTCGAAGCCGCCGGTCCTTGCGGCCGCAGCGGCAGAGACGATTCCCGGTTCGGAGATGGCCTATCCGCCGTTTTAACGTCCAAGTATGCTGGGCCGCCGCCCGGAAGAACGTCCAATCAAAAGGATCCCCTCCGAGGTAGTGGGAAGGGAAAATTTTTCTTGACAAGCGGGTCAAAATCTCCTACAACAGCAACTGTTGCACGGAGGGCAAATCATTCGACTGAAATGATGAGCTGGATAAGGCACAGACTGAGATGTCTGCCTTATCCAGCTTTTTTGTGTTTTAAGGAGGAATGCAAACGATGGATTTTTTGAACGGAAAGGTGAAAACCCTCTATTTCAAGTACCTGGCCGCCGCTTTTGGCAGCGCCTTGGTCACATCGATCTATTCCATTGTGGATATGGCCATGGTGGGCCAGTACCACGGGCCGGCGGGGACGGCGGCGCTGGCGGTTGTGGCCCCCATCTGGAACATCATCTACAGCTTGGGACTGCTGATGGGGATTGGCGGCTCGGTCCTGTTCAGCATCATCCGGGGAAAAGGGGAGGGCCAGACCCGCCGGTCCAACGAGTATTTTACCGCCTCCATCGTCGGTTCGGTGGTTCTTGCGGCCCTTGTATGGGCTGTGATCGCCTTCTTTGACCGGCCGCTGCTCCAATTTTTCGGGGCGGAAGGGGAGACCCTCCTTCTGGCGCAGGAATACGTCCTGCCCATCAAATTTGTCGTTCCCTGCTTCCTGTTTACCCAGACCCTGGCGGCCTATCTGCGAAACGACCAAAACCCGGCCCTGGCCACCGGCGGCGTGCTGGCGGGCGGCATTTTCAACGTGTTCGGGGACTATTTCTTTGTGTTCACCTGTGACATGGGGGCCTTCGGCGCGGGCCTTGCCACCGCCGTCGGCACGGTGCTGGCCATCCTCGTCATGCTGTCCCACTTTTTCCAGAAGAAGAACACGCTGCGGCTGGTCCCCATCACCGATCCGCTGAACAAGTTCCGGAAGATCATCGTGACCGGGTTTTCCACCTTCTTCATCGACATCGCCATGGGGATCCTGACGATCCTCTTCAACCGGCAGATCATGGCCTATTTGGGCACCAACGCCCTCTCCGTCTACGGGGTGATCGTCAACGTCAGCACCTTTGTGCAGTGCTGTGCATACAGCGTGG
Organism: Candidatus Heteroruminococcus faecigallinarum; assembly: GCA_904387055.1. GTDB lineage: Bacteria > Bacillota > Clostridia > Oscillospirales > Ruminococcaceae > Heteroruminococcus > Heteroruminococcus faecigallinarum. Next base: position 8,899 of record CAJFKV010000010.1, read on the forward strand.
GGCAGGCGTCCCAGCCCATCATCTCCACCAATTTTGGCGCGGGGAAGGGGGAGCGCATCCGCGAAACCCTCCGCTATGCCATCGGGACGACCACCGTTTTCGGCATCTTCTGGACGGTGCTCTGCCTGGCGATTCCCAATCCGTTTATCCACCTGTTTATGTCCCCCACCGAAGAGGTCCTGCGCATTGCCCCGGCTATTATCCGAGCCTACGGGCTGTCCTTCCTGCTGCTGCCCCTGAACATCTTTTCCACCTACTATTTTCAGGCGATCATGCGGCCGCAGGCTGCCTTCCTCGTCTCCATCTCCCGGGGGCTGGTGATCAGCGGGATCCTGATCCTGCTGCTGCCTCTGGTGGCCGGCGCCAATTCGATTTGGTTTGCCATGCCCCTCACCGAGCTTCTTGTGGCCGTCTATGTTGTGCGCAGAATCGCCGGCTATACAAAGCAGCTGTCTGTAGAAAGGAAGGGATCGTATGAATAGGGTGATTACCATCGGCCGGGAGTTTGGCAGCGGGGGCCGGGAATTTGGCCGCCGCTTGTCGGAAAAACTGGGGTTTGCCTACTACGATCAGGAGATCATCCAGGAAATTTCCAAGCGGACCTCCCTGTCCGAGCAGTATGTCCAGGCCATTGCCGAGCACCGTCCGCTCTTCTCGTTTCCCATCCACTTTGGCCGCAGCTTCTACCCTGCCGCCAATCCGGCGCTGGAGCAGACGATCGCGGTTCAGCGGGAGCAGGCCCGCATCCTGGAGGAGATGGCGGCCAAGTCGGACTGCGTGATCGTTGGCCGCTGTGCCGACGTCATCCTGAAGGACTACCGGCCCTTCCGGATCTTTGTCTACGCGGACATGGAGAGCAAGCTCCGCCGCTGCCGGGAAAAGGCCTCGGAGGAGGAACACCTCTCCGACCGGGAGCTGCGCCAGAAGATTTCCGCCATCGACAAGCGCCCAGTACTATGCCTTTTATACCGGGCGCCCGTGGGGCGATAAGCTGAATGTTGACCTTTGCATCAACACCACCCAGACAGAGATCAAGGAGATGGTATCCGTAATTGCCAGGCTGTTCTAGCGGGGCGGAGGAGCAGCCGGTATTTCCGGCGAGCGCTTAAAGTGCCGTTAAGGTGAGGTGAGTACCATAATCGGTAAGAAATCCAGCGATTCCTGGAGAAAGGAGGAAGGGAGATGCCGATGCCTGGACGAGGCGGCCCCAGAATGGGCAGACCCATGGGAGGGCCGATGCCCCCGCCGCCCCCGCCGCGGCCCTTCCGCCGCCGGCCGATGATGGGCCCGCGGGGCGACTGCCTCGGCTGCGCCATGATGGCGTTGACGCCGGTGCTGGCGGTGACGCTGGCGCTCGTCTTTCTTTTTTGGTAAAAGGCCCTGGGCTGCCAGGGAAACAGGGATGGCCGCCGGCAGTTGCCGGCGGCCATCGTCTGGTTTTTTCCTTCTCAGACAGAGGGAAGACGGCGCCCCCATCCCCGGCGGGGATCCCCCATTACAGGGGGATGGCGGAGCCGTTCTGCTGGATTCTCTCTTCCAGCCAGGACAGAATATCCTGGTAGACCTCTTCCCGGTTGGTCTCGTTGAGAAGCTCATGCCGGGCGCCCGGGTAGAGCTTCATCTCCACCTGGCGGACCCCCGCCCGCTGGAGGCGGCGGTACACCTGCCGGACCCCAGCTCCGAAGCCGCCCACCGGGTCCTTGTCTCCCGAGATCAGAAGGATGGGCAGGTCCTTGGGCACCGAGGAGAACCATCCCGGCCGGTTGGCCCGTTGGGAGAGGGTGACCAGGTCATAGTTGGCGGCAGCGGTAAAGGTAAAGGCGCAGCCGGGGTCTTTCAGATAGGCCGCAGCCACCTGGGGGTCCCGGGAGAGCCACTCCACGGCGGTGTGGGGCTCGGGGATGCCCCGGTTGTTTTTCCCCACCGTCAGGTTGTGGAGAAAGGGAGAGAGATAGGTATCCCCCTTGACCCGGCAGATGGCCCGGGCGACCGCCCGCCCGGGGCCGGCAAGGAGGTTGCTCCCCCCGGTGCCGGACAGGATCACCCCTTCCCAGCAGCGGCTGTCCTCCAAGGCCAGGCGGGCCACAAAGGACCCCATGCTGTGGCCGAAGAGATAGACCGGCCGCCCGGGCAGTTCCCGGCGGATAATGCCCGACAGGCGCAGCAGGTCGGCGGGCAGATACTTCCAGCTTCCAGGCGGTCCAAAATAGCCCTTGAGGGCGCTGCCCAGGGCGGCGGTGTCCCGATGGCCCAGGTGGTCGTTGCCGCACAGGGCGATCCCCTGCTGGCAGAGAAACTGGGCAAAGGGCTGGTATCGGTCCACATATTCGCACATCCCGTGGGAGAGCTGAACCACCGCCCGGCAGTCCCCCTCGGGGAGATAGAGCTTGGCGGCGATCATGCTGCACCCGTCGGCAGACGGATACGAAAAGCAGTTCTTTTGGTAGGTCATCACAGATTCCTCCTTCTCCCTCCTCCGCCCCGGCCGCGGAAGGCGCTGGCCGCCGGAGGTTCCCTCGCTGGTTGCAGTGTACCACAAAAAGATGAAAAAACTGTGAAACAACCGCCGGCTTCCCGGGGAGAATTGACAACTTTCCCGAAAGAGTATATGATTATTGTAAAGTTTTCTGCGTCATCGGCCTGCCCGATGCGACTCCCATGAAAGGAGAGACAAACCCATGCCCAAAAAGGACGGGATCTCCCTGTCTGTTATCAAGCGCCTGCCTCGTTATTACCGTTTTCTGGGAATGTTGCTGCAGGATGGCACCACCCGCATCTCTTCCAAGGAATTGGCCCAGCGGATGAAGCTGACTGCTTCCCAGATCCGCCAGGATCTCAACTGTTTCGGCGGTTTCGGCCAGCAGGGATACGGCTACAATGTGGAATCTCTCCACCAGGCCATCGGCAAGATCCTGGGTCTCCAGCGCCATCTGCCCATTATTCTGGTGGGGGCCGGCAACCTGGGAAAGGCCATCGCCCGGCAGATGGACTTTGACGAGGCCGGATTTGAACTGATCGGTATTTTTGACAAATCCCCCGAGGTGGTGGGACGGGTGATTCGCGGCCTCACGGTCCAGGACGCCAGCGAGCTGGAGGCCTTCTGCATTACCCATCACCCGGTGGTGGCGATCCTGACCATCCCCCGGGAAGCGGCGGACAGCATGGCCCAGATGCTGGTCTCCCGCGGGATCAAGGGTTTTTGGAACTTTACCACCCACGATATCAGCCACCAGCTGGATCCGTCGATCACGGTGGAGAATGTCCACCTGTGCGACAGCCTGATGACCCTCTGCTACCAGGTGAACGACCAGCTCTTTCCCGACGAAGATTGATCGACCCCGGCCCGACGAGAAGAAGAAAAGCGGCCCCTTTCCCAAGATGGGAAAGGGGCCGCTTTGTTGGCCCATAGAGGCGTCAATAGGTGATGAGATCCTCGCTGAGGATCAGGCTGTCGTCGATCCGGCTGTAGGCCGCTTCCCAGCGGTTGTCCTCCTCGTTGTACCGCATGGTGACCTCCTGAAGGTTGCCGCCGGCATACCACTGGGTATCCTCCCGGTCCTTGTACTGGTAATTGGTCACCGTTTCGATGTAGAAGGAGACGGTCATGGCCCCGTCCAGGGTGCCCCGCGTTACGCTCTCCCGGTCCACCGAGAGAGAGATCAGGCGGAAGGTGAGGCCGGCGTTGTAGGTCTCCATCCGGTTGATCAGCTCCTCCCGGTATCCCTCATACACTCCCTGGATCAGGTCGCTGTCCCACTGGTTGGTGGCGTCCAGGTAGGAGGTATAGAACTCGTAATACTGGGGGGCGATGTCCTCGATCAGCTGGCGGTTGGTCATCTGGGCGGGATCGCTGGTGGACGGGGGATTGAGAACCAGGTCCACCTGCTCCTGCTGCACGCCCTCCCCCTGGACGGTGAACTCCTGGCTGTATTGGTCGCAGGAGAGGGTAACGGTCATCCCCGGGGAGGAGGGGGAGATCACCAGGATGCCCCGCTGGGGCTGGATGTTGCTCTCCACCCCGTTTACCAGGACCTGGAGGTCGGTTTCGGTGCCGGCCAGCTCGATCCGCAGGGCGGAATCACCGCTGGCAAACCCGGTGAGGGTGACCGGCTGGGCGGCAAAGGTGTTGACCTGGGCGGTGCCCATGCTCTGCCGGTTGCCGCTCAACTCCCCAAAGGCCTCGATCTGGCTGCTGCCGGGGGGAACCTGGAGGGAATAGCCCCCCTCCACCGCCTGGGCCTCCACCTCCCGGCCGTCCACCTGGAAGGTGAGCCCCTCCAGATCGGTGGAAATGGTGACCGGCACCATCTGGATCTGGAGAGAATAGCTGGCGGTCAAGAGGGTACCCTGGCGCACCATGGTCAGGCAGCTGAGCTGGGAATTGTAGCCCAGAACGCTGCTGTCCCCCATGGTCTTCAGGTGGTTCTCCACCGTCTTTTGGGGGACGGTATCGTTCAAATCCTGACAGATACCCTCCAGCACCCCCTCTTGGGAGAGAGAGGCGTCCGGCATGGCCAGCCGTCCGTCCAGGTAGGACAGGTCGGCCGTGGCCAGGGCCTGGGCAAATTCCTCCGCCGCCCGGTCCCCTCGCCGGTTGGAGAGGGTGTGGAAGAAGATCACGCCGGCAACGACCAGGATCACAAAGAGGACGGCCACCAGGAGCAGCGCGGCCGGGCCCGGCTTACGCCGGGGGAGCTCGGCCTCCTCTGGCTGCCGGTCCGGGCGGCGGGGCGGGGCCGAGGTGACCACCGTCCGTTTTTTGGTGCGGGGCGGGATCTTCCGCCGGGGAACCTGGGAGTCGTCCTCCATCAGCTCCTTGGGCAGGTCCAGCTTAAATTCCCGGCCCGGTGGCTGGGAAGGCGGAGGAGCGGGGGTGTCCGGCTCCTCCCGGTTGAAGATCAAGGGCTGTTCCAGCTGATCGTCGGTGGGGGAAGGGGCGGACTCCCGAGGGGCGGTTTCCGCTTCGCGGAAGAGAAGGGTCCCCTCTACCTCCCGATCGGTGGGGGAGGAAGGGCGCTTTTCTTCTCCAAAGATGAGAGGGCCATTCAGGTCCCGGTCGGTGGGAGAAGGGGACTTTTCCTTTCGCCGTCGGGGGGAAAACTCCTCTTGGAATCGCTTCCACTCCTCGTCTTCCACCTCTTTCTTGGGCCGGGGAGCAGAGGAGGCGTGGGGAGAAGGCGGGGGTTCCTCCTGCACAAGGCGATGGCCGCACTGGCTGCAGAAGGGCGCCTTGGGGTCGGCCAAAGGATGGCCGCACCAGGGGCAATATTTCATCGATGGTCAACTCCTTTCAACGGGGAGAAACGCCGCCGGAAAGGCGGGGGCGCCGTCTCCCCTGGGGAAAAGCAGCGGGGGAACCGCCAGCCAGAAACGCCTTCCCACCAGGGCGGAAAGGCCGGTCAGATTTTCCAAAAGCAACACATCCCCTTCCAGCAGCGCCCGATGGGCGGGGAGGCGGGAAGAGTTTACCGGGTCGGGGGAGAGGGTGTCCACCCCCACAAGGGTGCAGCGCTGGGCTAGCCGCCGGCAGAGGGCGGGGTCCAGGGTGGGGTAACCGGTTTTGTAGGCATCGGTTCCCCAGAACCGGTCCCAGCCAGTGTAAAAGAGGAGAAAGGGGACCTGGGGGGCCTGGTTCAGCCTGGGGGCGGCCCAGTCCCAGGTGACGGCGCTGCCCGGCGGCAGGCCGGTGCAGTCGATCACCCAGCCCTCGCCGGCAAACCGCGCCCTGTCCAGCTGGTCCAGGGTGGTTCCCCCGGGAAACAGATGGGCCGGGGCGTCCAGGTGGGTACCGGTGTGGGAGGTGAGGGAGATCCCCGTCTCGGCAAAGCCGTCCTTCTCCACGGCAGCCAGGGGGGAAAGGGATGGTTCCGGGGTACCGGGAAAGAGGGACATCCCCGGATGGATCGGGTGGTAGAGAAGGAGCATGGGATCTCCTCCTTTCGGTGGTGGAATTAGGTCTCCCCTTGGGAGAGACCGGCCCCGGCCAGCGCGTCGGCCAGGGCGGCAAACTGCTCCACCGTCAGCTGCTCGGCCCGGGCCAAGGGGGGGATGCCGGCCTGGGCCAGCACCTGGGCCGCCCAGTCCTTGGGGCGGCCGAAGTAGGCGGCCAGGGCGTTGTGGACCGTTTTCCGCCGCTGGGAAAAGGCGGCCCGGACCCCCTCAAAATATAGCCGTTCCTCCCGGACGGCCACGGCGGGCTGGGGGAGGATGTCCAGCCGGATGACGGTGGAGTCCACCTGGGGAGCGGGAAGGAAAGAACCCCTCGACACGTGGAAAAGAACCTGCGGCTCGCTGTAGTACCGGATGGCGGCGCTGATGGCGCCCGCTTCCCGGCTGCCGGGCCGGGCGCAGATCCGCTGGGCGGCCTCCTTCTGGACCATGACGGTGATGGAGCGGATGGGCAATCTGTCCTCCAGCAGCTTCATCAGGATGGGGGAGGTGATGTAATAGGGGAGATTGGCACAGACCACCACCTCCATCCCCGGGAACTGGTCCCGGATCAGCTGGTGGAGATCCACCTTCAGCACGTCCTGGTTGACGATGGTGACATTGGAATAGGGGGCCAGGGTCTCGTCCAGGATGGGAAGCAGGCGGCTGTCGATCTCGATGCAGACCACCTTTTCCCCGTCCTGGGCCAGCTGGGCGGTGAGGACGCCGATGCCGGCGCCGATTTCAATCACCCCCACGCCGGGGGCGGCGCCTCCCAGCTGGGAGATGCGGGGGCAGACCGAGGGGTTGACGATAAAATTCTGCCCCAGGGATTTGGAAAATGAAAACCCGTGGCGGGCAAGCAGATCTTTGATAACCGAAAGGTTGGTGAGGGGTTCCATAGCGTTCTCCCTTCCAGTGGGGTGGAACCGGGTGCCGCCCGGTTCTTCCCCTTATTATACTATATCCCGGCCCAAGAAGAAAGAGCGAAGGGCCCTTTCTTCGGCCGCCGGCGGCCGAAAAACCGGCGAAACAGCAGGGTCTCCGGCGGGGCCGCCCCGGTGGACAGCCTCTCCCCCCTGTGGTAGAATACAAAATGCCCCCAGGAAGGGCCGGCGGCCGGGAGAAGCCCTGCCCGCCGGTGGATTGGACCCTGCCGGACCCGTTGCCCCCGGCGGGGAGAAGGGGGCGGCCGGGCCGCGGGAAAAAACCCGGAAACGGTTGAAAGAGCGGCCCGGATGGTCTACAATGAAGAAAAGAAACTTGCAAAAAAGGGAGGGTTGTTCCCCTATGGAGCGCCGTGACAAGATCAACTATTACCTGGACATCGCCGAGACGGTTTCCCTCCGCGGAACCTGTCTTCGCCGCAACTACGGGGCCATCATTGTGAAGAACGATCAGATCATCTCCACCGGGTATGTGGGGGCGCCCCGGGGGCGGGTCAACTGCAGCGACCTGGGTTACTGCACCCGGGAAAAGCTGAACATCCCCCGGGGGGAGCGGTATGAGCTCTGCCGGTCGGTCCACGCCGAGGCCAACGCCATCATCCACGCCGCCCGCCAGGATATGATCGGCTCCACCCTGTATCTGGTGGGGAAGGAGATGGACGGCAGCTATGTAAAGGCCGCCTGCCCCTGCTCCATGTGCAAGCGGATGATTATCAACGCCGGCATCGACACGGTGATCGTCCGGGACGACCGCAGCAACTACCGGGTGTACCCGGTGGCCGAGTCCTGGGTGCAGGAGGACGAGTCCCTGGAGGGGACGCGGGGGTATTGATCCCCCTCTTCCCCCCCAAAAAGGCCGGGGAGAAGGGCGCGCGGGGGTTGCTTTATGAGTGCGCCCGTTCTGCTCAAATGCTGCATGGGGACGCCGTTTTTTTGCTGCGATGGGAAGAGCGGCGGGAATCCCTTTCTTTTTACGAACATTTGTGCTATACTGAGGCATGGCTGCCCGGCAGGGATAAGGATTCCCCCGCCGGCATATTCCTGTAACAGGCGGCAGAGACTAACATCGATCCTGTTTTTGCAGCAAGAAAGGAGCGATGTGTATGCGTTATCTGCCCGGCGAGCCGGAGGGCGCCCCGGAGGAGGAGCTGCTCTTTCCCCAGAGCCAGACCCAGCAGATCATTGAGACCGGTTCGGTGACCCCCAAGGGGGCCAAGCACAGCATCCACTGCCTGACGGTGGTGGGCCAGGTGGAGGGGCACTTTATCCTGCCGCCCCAGAACAAGACCACCAAATACGAGCATGTCATTCCCCAGCTGGTGGCGATCCAGCAGGACCCGGCCATCGAGGGGCTGCTGGTGGTGCTGAACACCGTGGGGGGAGATGTGGAGGCGGGGCTGGCCATTGCCGAGCTGATTGCCGGCCTCCACAAGCCCACCGTTTCCCTGGTGCTGGGAGGCGGGCACTCCATCGGGGTGCCCCTGGCCTGCAGCGCCCGCCTGTCCATGATTGCCCCCTCGGCCACCATGACCATCCATCCGGTCCGGATGAACGGCCTGGTGCTGGGGGTGCCCCAGACCATGTCCTATATTGAAAAGATGCAGGAACGGATCGTCCGGTTCGTCAGCGAGAATTCCCAGATGAGCGCCGAGGAGTTCCGCCGGCTGATGATGAACACCGGGGAACTGGTGACCGACGTGGGGACGGTTTTGGACGGCCAGCAGGCGGTGGAAGCGGGGCTGATCGACCGGCTGGGCGGCTTGGGGGACGCCATCGACGCCCTCTATCAGCTGATTGAAGCCGAACCCCCGGAAAAGAAGACCCGCCGCAAGGCCTCCCGCAAGGGAGCCTCCCGCCGGAAGAAAGGGGGCGGCAGGGAATGATGCTGTACACGGTGGTGCCCACGCCGGTGGTGTTTCCGCCCCAGCCGCCGCCGGCCGGCCAGTGGCGTTCCTGCAACGGGGGGATGGTGCTTCTGCGCCGGACCGCCCAGGGGCAGGTGGTGGACCGGCTGGTTTCCACCGACCCCGCCCAGTATCTCCACCCCGGGTTCCAGCCGGGAAGCCGGTTCCGCCCGTAACCGGGCGGCCGTTATTTCAACATCCAAGGAGGGCTTTGCCTTGACCATCCTAGAAGCGATTCTCCAGGGGCTGATCCAGGGATTTACCGAGTTTCTGCCCGTCTCCAGCTCGGGACACCTGTCCCTCTTCCAGTATTTTACCGGCAGCAGCTCGGACAGTTCGGTCACCTTTTCGGTGATGCTCCATTTCGGCACCCTGATAGCGGTATTCATCGCCTTCTGGCCCACCATCCTGGGCTTGATCCGGGAATTTTTTGCCATGGTGGGGGAGATTGCAAAGGGGCGGTTCTCCTTCCGGCAGATGAACGGCCGGCGGCGGATGATCCTGCTGCTGATCCTCTCCATCCTGCCGCTGTTTGTCATGTTGTTTCTCAAGGACACGGTGGCAGGCTTCTCGGCGGACAACGGCATCATGGTGGAGGGCTTCTGCTTCCTGGTGACCAGCTGCCTGCTGTGGCTGGCCGACCGATGCACCAAGGGCCACAAAAAGGCCTCCACCATGACCCCTCGGGACGCCCTGGCCATGGGGGTGGCCCAAACCTTTGCCACCATGCCGGGCATCTCCCGCTCCGGCTCCACCCTGACGGTGGGGCTCCTGTGCGGGCTGGACCGGTCCTACGCCGTGGCCTTCTCCTTTATCATGGGGATTCCCGCGGTGCTGGGGGCCAACCTTCTGGATCTGGCCGACAGCATTGCCGCGGGGGAGCCCCTCTTCTCCCTGCCCCTGCTGGTGGGGGTAGTGGTGGCGGCCATCTCCGGGCTGGCCTCCATCAAGCTGGTGAACTATCTGGTCACCTCCGACAAGCTGCGGATCTTTGCCTGGTACACCCTGGCTTTGGGCGGGGTGGTTCTGGTGGTGGGCGCGGTGGAACAGCTGGCCGGCCATCCGGTCCAGCAGCTGGTGAGCAGCCTCTTCCGCTGACCGCCGCCCCCTTCCCCCGCCGCCCGGCAATCCACACTGATGACAAGGAGTAACACGCAATGGCTACCACGCGCAGCAAATCCCCCCGTAAAACCTCCGCCGCCAAGCGGAAGGCCCAGCAGGCGGCCTCCCGCCAGATGAAGGCGGTCATCCTCTTCGCCCTGGGAGTGGTGGTGACCGCCCTGGCCATCATCCCCGGTTCCAACGTATGGCTGTGGCTCCACAGCCTGCTGCTGGGCCTCTTCAGCTGGATGGCCCTGCCGGTGGGTCCCTTTATGCTCTATCTGGCTGTCAAGCTGTCGATGGACCAGGAGAAATTCCCCCTGGCCGCCCGGTCCTGGCAGGGGATTCTGCTGATCCTGCTGGTGACCGCCGCGGGGCAGATCTTCGGCAACGGGATGCCGGAAGAGGGGGCCTCCCTCTTTTCCACCCTGGGGGAGATCTACGCCGCCGGCCAGTCCTTCCAGGGAGGCGGCCTGGTGGGGGCGGTGCTGGGACTGCCGCTGCTGCACTTTCTGGACTTTTGGGGGGCGGTGGTGGTCGTCCTGGTGGCCCTCTTTGTCTTTGCCATGCTGATAACCGGCGGCACCCTGACCGGCCTGTACAACAAGGCCAAGGCCCCGGTGGAGAAGATGAGCCAGGTGTATACCGACCGGATGGAGTCGGCCCAGCAGCGGCGCCGGTCCGCCCGGTTTGACATTGACGTGCCCCTCCCCCGGGAGGAGGATTCTCGGGAGGAGGCCTCCCTTCCGGAGGAGCCGGCGCCCCAGCCCTCCGGCGGCGCCAAGGAGCGGCTGCTGCGGGCGGCGGGGAAGAGATCGGCCATCGATCTGCCGCTGCCCGGGGAGGAAACGCCGCCCCCGCCCCAGCCTCAGCCGGAACCGGAGCCGGAGCCGGAACCTGCCCCCGACCCCGATCCCCTGGACGACCTGGTATTGCGGGCCGTTTCCGGGGAGGGGCGGGTCTCCTCTGCCCAGGAGGAGGGGCGTTTTTCCTTCCAGGAGGAGGCGCCGGTTCCCTACAGCGGCGGTACCCTGAACCGGGGCGGGCAGACCTTCCAGATTCCCGACCTGCCCGGCGATCCCCTCCCCCCCGACGAAGACCTGCTGGACGGCAGCGCCCTCTTTGGAGCGCCGGCCTCCCAGCAGCCGCCCCAGGAGGAGCTGCCCGAGTTCCTTCCCCTGGAGCTGGAGGAGGACTCCCTTCCCCCCGTGGAGCAGGAGGCGGACCTTCCCCCTGAGGAGGAAGGGGACAAGCCGGAGCCGGACGGCGCCCCCGCGGCGGCGGCAGAGGAGCCGGCTCCCCCGCCGGAGTATGTGTTCCCGCCGGTTTCTCTGCTGGATGCGTCTCCAGAGGGGAATACCGGCGACCTGACCGAGGAGCTTCGGTCCAACGCGGCCCTGCTGGTGGATACCCTCAAGAGCTTCGGCGTGCAGACCCGGGTGGTGGACATCTCCCGGGGGCCGGCGGTTACCCGGTACGAGCTGCAGCCCTCGGCGGGGGTGAAGATCAGCCGGATCACCGGCCTGGCCGACGACATTGCCCTCAACCTGGCGGCCTCCGGGGTGCGGATCGAGGCCCCCATCCCCAACAAGGCGGCGGTGGGCATCGAGGTGCCCAACAAGACGGTCCGCCCGGTCCACATCCGGGAGGTCATCGATTCGGAAGCCTTTGTCCAGGCAGCCAGCCGGGTGTCGGTGGCCCTGGGCAAGGACATCGCCGGCAAGATCGTGATCTCCGACCTGGCCAAGATGCCCCATGTCCTCATCGCCGGGTCCACCGGCTCGGGCAAGAGCGTCTGCATCAATTCCATCATCATCAGCATCCTCTACAAGGCCAAGCCGGAGGAGGTCAAGCTGCTGATGATCGACCCCAAGGTGGTGGAATTGGGAGGTTACAACGGGATTCCTCATCTGCTGGTGCCGGTGGTCACCGATCCCAAGAAGGCCGCCGGGGCCCTGTGCTGGGCGGTGAACGAGATGCTCCGCCGGTACCAGTCCTTCAGTGAATACGGGGTCCGGGATCTGGGAGGATACAACCGGTTCTGCCAGCAGCATCCGGAGCTGGAGCCCATGCCCCAGATCGTCATCATCATCGACGAGCTGTCCGACCTGATGATGGCCGCCCCCAACGATGTAGAGGATTACATCTGCCGCCTGGCCCAGATGGCCCGGGCGGCCGGGATGCACCTGGTTATCGCCACCCAGCGCCCCTCGGTGGACGTGATCACCGGCATCATCAAGGCCAACATCCCCTCCCGGATCGCCTTCGCCGTCTCCTCCCAGGTGGACTCCCGCACCATTCTGGACTCGGCCGGGGCCGAGAAGCTGCTGGGCCGGGGCGACATGCTCTACAACCCGGTGGGCAGCGCCAAGCCCACCCGGGTCCAGGGATGCTTTGTGAGCGACAGCGAGGTGGAGCGGGTGGTGGACTTTGTGAAGAAGGGCGGTACCGCCGCCTACAGCGACACCATCCTGGAGGAGATTGACAAGCAGGCTGCCCGCACCGGCCAGAAGGGCGGCGGCAGCGGCGACGACGGGGACGAGGAGGACGAGTACCTGGACCAGGCCATCGAGTGCGTGGTGGAAGCGGGGGTGGCCTCCACCTCCCTCCTTCAGCGGCGGCTCAAGCTGGGCTATGCCCGGGCGGCCCGCCTCATCGATTCCCTGGAGCAGAAGGGGATTGTGGGCCCCTTTGAGGGGAGCAAGCCCCGCCAGGTGCTGATCTCCAAGGAGCGCTGGTATGAGATGAAGCTGCAGAAGCAGGATTCTTGACGGCAAACAGGGACAGGCCTGGGGCCGGGCGGCCGGAAGGCCGGCCCGGCCCTTGCTGCCGGCCGGACAACAGGAGGAACCATATGAACGACTTTTTGCCCATTACTGCCGCCGAAGCCGCCGCCCGCGGCTGGGAGGAGGTGGACTTTGTCTGCGTCACCGGGGACGCCTATGTGGATCACCCCAGCTTTGGCATGGCGATCCTTTCCCGGCTGCTGGAGGCCCAGGGGTACCGGGTGGCGGTCCTGGCCCAGCCGGAGTTTCACTCCTGCCGGGAGTTTGCCCGCTTTGGCCGGCCCCGGTGCGCCTTCCTCATCAACGGGGGGAACATCGACTCCATGGTGGCCCACTACACCGCCGCCAAGCGCCGCCGCAGCGACGACGCCTATACCCCCGGCAACAAGGCGGGCCGCCGGCCCGACCGGGCGGTCACCGTCTACTCCCGCCTGGCCAAGGAGGCCTACCCCGACTGCCCGGTCATCATCGGCGGGATCGAGGCCTCCCTGCGGCGGTTTGCCCACTACGACTACTGGGACGACAAGGTGCGGCCGTCGGTGCTGGTGGACAGCGGGGCCGACCTGCTGGTCTACGGCATGGGGGAGCGGCAGATGACCGCCATCGCCCGCACCCTCAGCCAGGGGGGAATCCCCCGGGACCTGTGGGGAGAGCGGGGGATCTGCTATCTCTGCGACCCCCAGGAGGCCCCCGCCGACGGGGTGGTCTGCCCCAGCTTCTACCGGGTGCAGGGGGACAAGGAGGCCTATGCCCGGGCGTCCCGCCTCCAGATGGAGGAGCAGGATCCGGTGTATGGCCGGACCATCGTCCAGAAGCAGTCCCCCACCCAGTCCCTGGTACAGACGCCTCCGGCCTTCCCCCTGGAACAGGAGGAGCTGGACCGGGTGTTTGCCCTGCCCTTCCGGCGGATGTACCACCCCAGCTATGAGAAGGAGGGAGGGGTCAAGGCCATCGAGGAGGTGGAGTTCTCCATCATCCACAACCGGGGGTGTTTTGGCGGGTGCCATTTCTGTGCCATCACCCTCCACCAGGGGCGGCGGGTCACCTGCCGCAGCCACGCCTCGGTGCTGGAGGAAGCCCGCTCCTTTGTGAAGAATCCCCGCTTCAAAGGGTACATCCACGATGTGGGCGGCCCCACTGCCAACTTCCGGGGCCCTTCCTGCCCCAAGCAGAAGCAGGCCGGGGTGTGCAAGGACCGCCTCTGCCTGGCGCCCAAGCCCTGCCCGGCCCTCCAGGCGGATCACACCGATTACCTGGCCCTGCTGGAGGAGCTGCGGGCCATCCGGGGGGTCAAGAAGGTGTTTATCCGGTCGGGCATCCGGTTCGATTATGTCAACCTGGACCACAAGACCGATTTCCTGGATCAGCTGGTGCGCCACCATGTGAGCGGCCAGCTGAAGGTGGCCCCGGAGCACACCTCGCCCCGGGTGCTGGCCATGATGGGGAAACCCCCCATCCAGGCCTTTGAGACCTTTATGAAACACTTTTATGCCGCCACCAAGCGGGCGGGCAAGGAGCAGTACCTGGTGCCCTACCTGATGTCCTCCCACCCGGGGTGCCGCCTTCAGGACGCGGTGGAGCTGGCCTGCTTCCTCAAGCGGCACCACATGCGGCCGGAGCAGGTGCAGGACTTTTACCCCACGCCCGGCACCGTCTCCACCACCATGTTTTACACCGGCCTGAACCCGGCCACCATGGAGCCGGTCTACGTTCCCCGCACGCCTCAGGAGAAGCGGATGCAGCGGGTGCTGCTCCAGTATTATAAACCGGAGAACCGCCGGGAGGTGATCCAGGCCCTGCTGGCCGCCGGCCGGCCGGATCTGATCGGTACCGGGCCCCACTGCCTGGTTCCCCCGGACCGGCAGTATCTCCAGGCCCAGCGGCAGAAGGACGGGGAGAAGTCCCGTCCCGGCGGCGGGAAGGGTCCCGGCGGCCCTCGCCGGGGGAAAGGACGCCCCGGTTCCCGCCGGGGGCGGCGGTAGGAAGGGGGTCCCGCGATGGCAAGACGAAGAAAGAAGCACCCGGGCGCGGCCCTCGCCACCGTCTGCGGCGGGCTGGTCTTGGGGGCGGCGATCCTCTGGCAGCTGGCCGGGGGAGTGGCCCTGCCCCCGCTGGAGGACCTGGCGGAGAGCCTCCGGGAGTATCTGACCCAGCCGGTGTCCGGCTCCCCTTCTCAGGAGGCGCCGCCGGCGCCGGTGGAGGGGGAGCTGCGGGTCCATATGATCGACGTGGGCCAGGGGGACAGCCTCCTGATCCAGACCGAGGACCAGGCGGTCCTCATCGACAGCGGGGAGGAGGAGTACGGTGATACGGTGTCCGCCTATCTGGAGAACCAGGGGGTGGAGCAGCTGGACCTGGTGGTGGCCACCCATCCCCACAGCGACCACATGGGCAGCATGGCCCAGATTGTGGAGGAATGGCAGGTGGACCAGTTCCTGATGCCGGTGGTCCCCCAGGACCTGACCCCCACCAGCCAGGTCTACGAGGACCTGCTGACAGCCCTGGAGGAGAAGGGGTTATCCATTGCCCAGCCGGAGACAGGGACGGTGTACGACCTGGGGGACGGGGCCAGTCTTACCATCCTGGCGCCGGTGGACCAGTATGACGACCTGAACAACTGGTCCATCGTCTGCCGGCTGGATTACGGGGAGACCAGCTTCCTCTTCACCGGGGACGCGGAAAAAGCGGTGGAGCGGGACCTTCTGGAAGCGGGGGCCGACCTGGACGCCGATCTGCTGAAGGTGGGCCACCACGGCTCCTCCACCTCTACGGGGAAAACCTTCCTGGAGGCGGTTTCCCCCCAGTACGGGCTGATCTCCTGCGGGATGGGGAACCGATACGGCCATCCCAACGAAGAGACGCTGGACACCCTGGAGGAGGCAGGGGTGGAGGTCTACCGGACCGACATCTCCGGGTCCATTGTGGCCCTCTCGGATGGGGAGACCATCACCATCACCACCCAGCAGTAAAGGAGGAGATCCTGTGGAGATCTGGAGCGTGGACCGGCTGGAAGGGGACTGGGCGGTTCTGGCCGGCCCGGGCGGGCGGCTGGAGCTGCCCCTGGAGGAGCTGCCCTCCCCCCTGGGGGAAGGGGACTGCCTGCGCCGGGATGCCGGCGGCCGGTGGCAGCCGGCGCCGGAGGAAACCAAGCGGCGGCGGGAGGCCCTGTTCCGGCGGGCCCGGGCCCTGGGAAAGCAGTCGCCCTGAGGGGCGGCCGGGACCCGGAATCTCCCGCCCCGTTTTGCCTGCAACAAAAAAATATGCTATACTGAGGACAACGGTTCCCACCGGCCTTCCGCCGGCGGGAGGAGACAACAGAAAGGATGATTTCCTGTGGAAATTTTGCTGGACAGCGCCAACATCGCCCAAATTCGGGCCCTGCTTCCCTATTTTCCCATCGACGGCTTTACCACCAACCCGTCCATCCTCTCCAAGGACAGCGACGACGTGAAGAAGACCCTCACCCAGCTGCTGGAGCTGAGCGACGGCAAGCGGATGATCCATGCCCAGGTAACCGCGGCGGATACCGCCGGAATGGTGGCCCAGGCCAAGATGCTCCAGGACTTTCTGGGGGAGAATTTTTATGTCAAGCTGCCCATCAATCACCAGGGCCTGCGGGCCATCCCCCTGTGCCGGGAGGCGGGCATCAATGTAACGGTGACCGCGGTCTTTACCCCCATGCAGGCGCTGATGGCCGCCAAGGCCGGGGCAAACTATGTGGCGCCCTATGTGGACCGGCTGGACAACATCACCTCCGACGGGGTGAAGGTGGTGGGGGAGATTGTGGAACTTTTGGCTACCTATCACATGGAGACCCAGGTACTGGCTGCCAGCTTTAAGAATGTGCAGCAGGTGTACAACGTGGCGTCGATGGGGGCGCAGGCAGTTACCGTCAATCCCGCTCTTTGTGAGAAGCTGATCTTCCATCCCTATACCGACAAGTCGATGGAAGATTTCGAGATCGATTGGCGGCAAAAATTCGGCGCAAAAGAAATTACGGATTTCCTGCAATAGGAAAGGACTGGCCAGGCTTTGCCCGGCCTTTTTTGCAGGATGGACCCAATCTGGATGAACCGAGGGAAACTGGGAAGAAAGACCAAGGAAATCCCTTGAAAATGCAGAATGTCTATGTTAAAATACTTTGTGATGAAAAAATTGTTAATTTTGTCAAATGGAGGATGCGGCAAGATGACAAAGGAAGAATTTGCCCTGCGGCTCAAAAATGCTTGCGCGGCTGTTTGTGCTGCGCAGGAGGAATTGACAGAGATTGACTCGAAGTTTGGCGATGCGGACCACGGCCTGACAATGACCAAGATTGCCGGCGCAATTGCCGGAGCTGTAGATACCGCTGAGGGGGGCATTCAATCCATGCTGGATGCAGCTGCCATGGCGGTTATGTCGCTGAATGGGGGCAGTGCTGTTCCCCTGTGGAACACCTGGCTGGATGGTTTGCAGGAGGAAGCGCCGGAAGGTGAAATCATAGACACAGCGGGGGTGAAAACCATTTTTGCCCGGGCATTGGAGGAGCTGAGTGATATGTCCGGCGCGAAGGTGGGCGACAAAACGATGATGGATGCCTTGATTCCTGCTAGTGAAGCCATTGCTGCGTATACGGGGGACGATATCGACCAGCTGTTTGCCGCTGCCGCCGAAGCAGCTGCCCAGGGAGCGGAAAAAAGCCGGGAATTTGTCTCGAAGTTTGGACGGGCCAAAAGCTATGGCGTGAAAACCATTGGTACGCCTGATGCGGGCGCTGTATCCATGTCCTGTTTTTTCCGGGGATTGGCGCGTCGGTAGAGAGAATCTTCCCCACACAGGGGAAACGATAAAATGCTGCAAATGAAGTGGAGGGACTTTACACGATGAAAATGAAAAAATTTATGAATGCTCCCGAGACGGTTACCGACGAAGAGCTGGTTGGTTTGGGACTGGCCTATCCGGATATTTTGGATGTAGAGGGCCATCTGGTCATCAGCAAAGATCTGGCGGATGCCGACCGGGTAACCATTGTGACCTATGGCGGCTCCGGCCATGAGCCTGCCCAGGCTGGTTTTGTTGGAAAGGGAATGCTGGATATCCAGGCAGTGGGGGATATTTTTGCAGCTCCCAATGGACAGCTGGTTTTTGAGGCCATGAAGATGGCGGACAAAGGCCACGGCGTCCTGCTGCTGACCTTAAACTATGCGGGGGATCAGCTGGCAGGCAAGCAGGCCATGAAGCTGGCCAAGAAAGCGGGGCTGAATGTCCGCCAGGTAGTTACCGGTGAGGAAATTCAGTACGACCCCAATGGGGAAGACAACAAGCGTGGGCTGGCTGGTGCGGTTGCTCTTTACCACATTGCGGCTGCGGCGGCAAGAGAAGGCAAAACCCTGGATGAGGTAGCCGAAATTGCCCAGCGTTATGCGGACAATATGGCTTCCCTCACGGTCAAATCCACCGACGCCACCCATCCCCAGAATGGAATGTCCTTTGGCGACTTGGGAGAAACCGACTTGATGGAAATTGGCGCCGGTCAGCACGGGGAAGGCGGCGGCGTGCGGGTCCCCATGATGTCCTCGAAGGAGACAGTGGCTGCCGTTGCCGGGGCGTTGTGCAAGGCTCTTGATTTGCAGGCGGGCGACAAAGCCTTTGTCATGATCAATGGCTGTGGTGCTACCACCATGATGGAAATGCTGGTTCTGTTCAAGGACACGGTAGAATTCTTGAAAGCCAGAGAGATTCAGGTTGTAGGCAGCATGGTGGGGGAAATTCTGACGGTTCAGGAAGCCGGCGGATTCCAGATGAATATTGCAAGGTGGGACGATGAGACCATCCGCCTGTGGAATACCCCTGCCCATACCCCGGCATTCAGCAAGGAATAAGCCGGCGCAAGCGGGTTTTGTTGAGGTGGAATGGGTGTTCTGCCGGAATCAAAAAAAGGAGGCTTTGCCATGGCAGCAGAATATATGCATATTGGTATCCCGGTTCTGAATAAAAAGCCCAACATGGTATACAATGAGTGGGGCGGCTTCTGGGTAAACGAGCGGGTAGATGACTATGACTACAAAATCGAATATTTGAAGTTTGAAGAAGGGACCCGCTTCCCGGAGATTCTTTCCAAACAGCCGCACGTTGCCTATAAAGTAGACGATATGGAGCCCTATTTGAAAGAGGCTCAACAGGTTATCTTTGGCCCGGAGGCGTTGGGAGACTCGGTACGATTGGCGTTTATTGTCCACGATGATGCCATTATCGAGCTGTATGAAGAAAAGTAACAGGTGATTGCGGCATGCTTTTGGCTGGAAAGCTGCTGTGACGGCAAAAAAAGGGCGTTGACAACGCCCTTTTTCTTAAGTTTCGGCAGAAGAGAAGTGGCAGGACCGGAGTACCGTTGATCTCCAAAGAAGCTCTATATTGGGGGGCAGGTGCATCCCGGGAAAGGGCGCCCGAAGGGAAGAGGCAAGGGGAAACCGGTGCAATAAACCAGGCGGGAACATCTGGAAGGATGTTCCCGCCTGGTTTTGAAGAGCGTTTGTCTATTCCAATGGGTACGGAAGGGATTACAGACCGGTTTTTGTTGCGGAAATCTCGGGCAGATCCTGCGCAATCACATCGATAGTATGATTTTGGGTATAGATGCCATAATGCGTCCACGTTCCGGGATAGCGGGACCCATCATTAAATACCTGGGCATTGGTCACGACCTGCAGGTGCGATAAAGCCTCGGATTTTTCAAAGACAATGAGATACCGGCCATGGCCAACTGCCTCTGGATCACAGGAAGCGAAGGATTCATTCCGGATCTGGTACAGGATGTAGTCGTGAAAACAGATCTCATACAGGCATTCTTCATCTGCTTCTATGGGCTGTGTTTTTGCCAGGACGGTGTGGAGCGCTTCTCTTGTTGTTTCATCCATTTCATCCAACTCTGGGATCTTGCTGCCTTCCTCTCCGACTTTCGCTCCCGCGATTACAAGGCGAAGCTCCTCCTGCAATCCATCCGACAGAGACAGCAGGAATGGTGCATGGTCGCCGAGCACGGCATCCAGCATTTCAAATGTCATAAGCGTATTCCCATCCTTTCCATTGGCATAGGTGGTTGGGGCAGGTTGGACTATTCTAACATGAAATAGGGAACACAGCAAGACCGTGAAGGATCGCTTGCAATCCCCGCCATGGGCTTGCCGCGGCGGGATGGTCTTGTCAGCCTGTCTTGATGAGCTTTGGGCACAGGCGCAGGGCGCTGGAAAAAGGCAGGGGACGGTTAAGATCGATATTTACTTATGATAAAAGACCGCCGCGCAGCGGCGGCCCCCAAACCGGAGCCCAGCGTAAGCGGGTCCGGTTTGGAAGCGAGGAGCCGAGAGATAAGCGCGCGATAAGCTTTGCAAGAAAATGAAAAAGCTCGTCCCAAGCGATAGGACGCTTGCAACGAGCTGGCGGAGAGGGTGGGATTCGAACCCACGGTTCTTGCGAATCACCGGTTTTCAAGACCGGCTCCTTAAACCGCTCGGACACCTCTCCACAACACTATCGTGTTTATCTTACCATAACGCTCCCGGCGGGTCAAGAGACGAGCGGGGAACGGCCCAAAACCACCGGGGAAAAGAAGACGAAAGAAGAGAGAAAGGGCCTTTGTATATTGCACCGTTGAACCCGTGGGGGGAAGGAAGTTTTTAGTGGATATGCGGAAGTTGAAAGGGGTCCCTTGTAAAGAAAAAAGAAAAATGGTATCCTTAACTATTATAATATCCAACGGTTTGGAACCGCTTTCGGCTGTGAGGAGGAAACCACTGTGCCCTGTGAACATCTCTTGATCCCCCCCGTCTATCTGTCCAAGATGAACGTGCTGGAGACCCAGGTGGCCATCAAGATTGCCCGGGAGGAGTTTGAAAAGCGCCTTGCCCGCAACCTGAATCTGCTGCGGGTGTCGGCCCCTCTGTTTGTCCGGCCGGAAAGCGGCCTCAACGACAACCTTAACGGGGTGGAGCGCCCGGTGCAGTTTGATGTGAAGGACATCCACGCGGATGTACAGGTGGTGCAGTCCCTGGCCAAGTGGAAGCGGCTGGCCCTCAAGCGGTACGGCATCCAGCCGGGCCAGGGCCTTTACACCGACATGAACGCCATCCGCCGGGACGAGGAGCTGGATAACCTCCACTCGGTTTATGTGGACCAGTGGGATTGGGAGAAGGTCATCCACCGGGAGGACCGTACCTTCCAGACCCTCCACGACACGGTGGAAGGGGTGGTGGACGCCCTCAAGGAGACCCAGCGGATCCTCTGCCGGGAGTACAGCGCCCTTACCCCCTTCCTGGACCGGGAGGTTACCTACCTCACCTCCCAGGAGCTGGAGGACCGCTGGCCCCAGTTGACCCCCAAGCAGCGGGAGGACGCGGCCGCCAAAGAGTACGGCCTGATCTTCATCAGCCAGATCGGCGGCAAGCTGCGCTCGGGCAAGCCCCACGACGGCCGCGCGCCCGATTACGACGACTGGGAGCTGAACGGGGATATTCTGGTGTGGTATCCGGTGCTGGACCGGGCGGTGGAGCTATCCTCCATGGGCATCCGGGTAAGCCCCGAGAGCCTGGCTCGCCAGCTGGAGCTGGCCGGCTGCCCCGAGCGGGCCCAGCTGGAGTTCCACCGGGCGCTGCTGGCCGGGGAGCTGCCCTATACCATCGGCGGCGGCATTGGCCAAAGCCGGGTGTGCATGGTGCTGTTGGAAAAGGCCCATGTGGGGGAGGTGCAGGTGTCGGTGTGGCCTCAGGAGATGATTTCCACCTGTGATGCCAACGGTATTCACCTGTTGTAGCCGAAACCGGAAGGCTGGCGTGTAAGCCGGCCTTTTTTCGGTCCGGCCAAAAAAGGCGCTTCCGCCCTTTGGCCGGAGGATAGAATGTAGCAGTTTGCAGAGGGGAACGGCCTGCCGGACCCGGTCCGGCGGGCCGTTGAGCGAGAGGAAGGGAGAAGACGCAGATGAATCCGATTCAGAATTATGGCTGCCGCGTATTTAACGACAAGACGATGCGGGAGCGGCTTCCCAAGGATACCTATGAGAGCCTGCGCCGTACCACCATCGAGGGCAAGGAGCTGGACAGCTCGGTGGCCGAGGTGGTGGCCTCGGTGATGAAGGACTGGGCGATGGAGCAGGGGGCGACCCACTTTACCCACTGGTTCCAGCCCATGACCAATGTGACGGCGGGCAAGCTGGACGCCTTTCTGGAGCCCCAGGAAGGGGGACGGGCCATCGCCCAGATGTCCTCCAAGGCGCTGATTAAGGGGGAGCCGGACGCCTCCAGCTTCCCCTCCGGCGGGCTGCGGGCCACCTTTGAGGCCCGGGGCTACACCGCCTGGGACCCCTCCTCCTATGCCTTTGTGCGGGATGGGATTCTCTACATCCCCACGGCCTTCTGTTCCTACACCGGGGAAGCCCTGGACACCAAGACGCCCCTTCTGCGTTCCATGGAGGTGGTGTCCCGGGAGGGCATCCGGCTGCTGCGGCTGCTGGGGAACACCACCTCCCGGCGGGTGGTGCCCTCGGTGGGGGCCGAGCAGGAGTATTTCCTGGTGGACCGTCAGAAGTACGAGGAACGGCTGGACCTGAAGATCTGCGGGAGGACGCTGATGGGCGCCAAGCCCCCCAAGGGCCAGGAACTGGACGACCACTATTGCGGGCGGATCCGCATCCGGGTGGCCGACTTTATGCGGGAGGTGGACCAGCAGCTGTGGGAGCTGGGCGTTCCCGCCAAGACCCGCCACAACGAGGCTGCCCCTGCCCAGCACGAGCTGGCGGTGGTCTACACCAGCGCCAATGTCTCCGCCGACCAGAACCAGCTGATCATGGAGATTCTGCGTACCACCGCCAAGAAGAAGGGGCTGGCCTGCCTCCTCCATGAAAAGCCCTTTGCCTGGATCAACGGCTCCGGCAAGCACAACAATTTCTCCCTCAATACCGACGACGGCATCAACTTCTTTAACCCCGGGTCGGATCCCAAGCGGAATCCCATCTTCCTCCTGGCTCTCTGCGCCATGATCCAGACGGTGGACGACCACGGGGATCTGCTGCGGATGGCCGCTTCCTGCCCTGGAAACGATCACCGGCTGGGAGGATGCGAGGCGCCGCCGCCGGTCATCTCCCTCTTCCTGGGGGATCATCTGACCCAGGAGATCAACGACCTGGCCACCGGCGCTTCCCATCCCGGCGCCGGCCATGTGATGATGGATATGGGGGTGAGTACCCTGCCCCGGCTGCGGCAGGATGACTCCGACCGGAACCGCACCACCCCCCTGGCCTTTACCGGCAATAAGTTTGAATTCCGGATGGTGGGGGCGACCCAGTCCATCTCCATGTGCAACGTGGTGCTGAATACCGCCATCGCCCAGGCCTTTGCCCAGTACAGCGACCGGCTGGAGAAGGCGAAGGATCGGGATGCGTGTGTGGTGGAGATCCTGGCCGATACATTGAAAAACCATGGGCGTATCATCTTCAACGGCAACAATTACAGTGATGTGTGGCTGGAGGAAGCGAGACAGCGGGGCCTGCCTATCATCTGGTCCTCGGTGGAGGCCTATCAGGCCATGGTGAAGCCGGCCAATGTGGAGATGTTTGAGCGCTTTGGGGTGTTCTCTTCCACCGAGTGCCACGCCCGCCTGGAGATCATGCTGGAAAACCATGTGAAGACCAACCTGATTGAGGCGGCCACCATGTCCCAGATGGTTCATCGCCAGGTGCTGCCCGCCGTGATGGGCGCCGCCGCCCGCCTTGCCCGGGACAGTATGGCACTTACCGAGGCCGGGGTGCCTTCGGCGGCCACCCAGCAGCTGGCTGCCCGACTGTCCGGCCTGTGCGACGCCATCGCCCAGGGAGTGGAGCACCTGGATCAGGTATCCACGACCCTGCCCACCGACGGGGATGAGCTGGACCAGGCGGAATATGCCCGGGACGTGATCTGCACCGCCATGGAGCAGCTGCGCCGCAGCTGTGACGAGGCGGAAACCCTGGTGGACGAGAAGGCCTGGCCCATGCCCACCTATACCGACCTGCTTCACCGGGTGTAAGGAGGGGAGCGGGGCCGCCCGGCCCCCGTCCCTGCGGATGACAGAGAAAGGAAGGAATGCAATCCATGACCGATCATCAGCTTGTTCTGATTTTGGATTTTGGCGGGCAGTATAACCAGCTGATCGCCCGGCGGGTGCGGGAGTGCGGCGTTTACTGCGAGATCCACCCCTACACCATCTCCCTGGAGGAGGTGGAAAAGCGCAAGCCCATCGGCATCATCTTCACCGGCGGCCCCAACAGCGTGTATCTGGACTCCTCCCCCAAGGTGGACCCCGGGATCTTTTCCCTGGGGGTGCCCATTCTGGGAATCTGCTATGGCTGCCAGCTGATGGCCCACCTGCTGGGGGGCCAGGTTACCGAGGCGCAGGACGACTCCGCCCGGGAATACGGCAAGACCAAAACCTATTACGACACCGGCTGCAAGCTGTTCCGCGGCCTGCCGGAAGAGGGAATCTCCTGGATGAGCCACGGGGACTACATGGCCAAGGTGCCCGAGGGCTTTGCCCTGACGGCCCACTCGGATGCCTGCCCCAATGTGGCCATCGCCGATGAAAGCCGGGGATTCTACGGGGTCCAGTACCATCCGGAGGTCAATCACACCGAAAACGGCATCGCCATGATCCGCAACTTCCTCTATGAGGTGTGCCATGCCCGGGGCGACTGGACCATGGAGGATTACTGCAAAACCGCCATCGCCCAGGCCCGGGAGAAGATCGGCAGCGGCAAGGTGCTGCTGGCCCTTTCCGGCGGGGTGGATTCCTCGGTGGTAGCGGCCCTCCTGGCCGAGGCGGTGGGCAGCCAGCTCACCTGTGTCTTTGTGGACCACGGCCTGATGCGGAAGAACGAGGGAGACGAGGTAGAGGCCGCCTTTGGCAGGTGGGACATCCATTTTGTGCGGGTAAACGCGGAGCAGCGGTTCCTGGGGAAGCTGGCCGGCGTGGACGAGCCCGAGCAGAAGCGGAAGATCATCGGGGAAGAGTTTATCCGGGTGTTTGAGGAAGAGGCCCAAAAGATCGGCGCGGTGGACTTCCTGGCCCAGGGAACCATCTACCCCGATGTGATCGAGTCGGGCGCCGGCGACGCCGCCGTCATCAAGAGCCACCACAATGTGGGAGGGCTGCCGGACTATGTAGACTTCCGGGAGATCATCGAGCCGCTGCGGCTGCTGTTCAAGGATGAGGTCCGCCAGCTGGGCCGGGAACTGGGCCTGCCCGAGTATCTGGTGAACCGTCAGCCCTTCCCCGGCCCCGGGCTGGCCATCCGCATCATCGGGGAGATCACCAAGGAAAAGGCCGACATCCTGCGGGAGGCAGATTTTATCTTCCGGGACGAGATTGCCAAGGCCGGCGAGGACAGGAACCTGAACCAGTATTTTGCCGTCCTGACCAACACCCGCTCGGTGGGGGTCATGGGGGACGGCCGCACCTACGATTATACCCTGGCCCTCCGGGCGGTCACCACCAGCGACTTCATGACCGCCGACTGGGCCCGGATCCCTTACGAGCTGCTGGACAAGATCTCCACCCGGATCGTCAACGAGGTCCGGGGGATCAACCGGATCTGCTACGACATCACCTCGAAGCCCCCGGCCACCATCGAGTGGGAATAAGTTGTGAGAACCGCAAGTCCTGACGAACGGGACTTGCGGTTCTTTTATAGGACGCGGAGGAAGCTGTGGAGGCCGGCAAGCAGCGGGAACAGGCGGAGAAAGGCTGCAAACGGCCCCGGCACTCCCTTGACCGGGGAGGACGGTAAAATGATAGATTTATGATTGCCCCTGTGATATACTATTACAAAATTGTAAGGGGAAATAATATCTAGGAGAAAACTTATAAAATGTTAGGCTTAAAAAGAGGCACCGTAAAATTAGAACCCCATCAAAACGAATGGGTTAAAGAGGCAGAGAAAACCATAGAGGAATTAAAATATCTTTTAGGTGATATTGCTGTTGATATTCAGCATATTGGAAGTACGGCTATTTCCTCCATACATGCGAAACCGATTATTGATATTGCTATTGGTGTTCGAGATTTAAATGACATTCTTCCGTATATTGAAATATTACAGAAAAACAGTTTTATTTTTCGCGGAGAAGATATTCCAAACCAACTCCTATTTGTAATGGGGGATTTGACAGAGAATGTACTAACACACCATATCCATGTAGTTAAATGGAATGGACTCCAATGGAATAATTACATCAATTTTCGTGATTATTTAAACAGTTTTCCCCAAAAAGCAGAGATGTATGATAATTATAAGCAAAGTCTAGCCATCCACTTTTCAGAAAACCGTCGGTGTTACACAGAGAAAAAGCGAGCAGTTATAGCGAGTATTCTTGAACAAGCAAATTATTGGAGATCTAATAATATGCGTTCTTTAACTGGCAAAGACTATGAGATTTAAAGTCTACAAGAGAATGGAAACAGACGAGCAGGGAAACCGCTATCCCCTCTTGTGTATGAGCCGGGAGTAACCGTCAAACTCGGAAATGGTAGCAACACGTAGAGCCGCGGCTGAAGCCGAACATAGAACAATAACAAACGCCGCCGCCAGGAACAGCCGCTGTGGGCTGCCTTCTGGACGGCGGCGCTTCTCTGTTTGGGGACGGGGAAACCTCCGGGGCCGGGTCAGGCCGGCGGCAGGGCCCGTTTCTCTTCCCGGCGGATCCGGCGGTAGAGGATGACGGCCACCACCAGGGAGACGGAGTCCACAATGGGCTGAACCATCATGCAGCCGTACAGGGGGAGAAGGCTGTCCATCAGGAAGAGGAGGGGAATGTCCAGCACCCCTTTGCGGAGGACGGAGGTGATCAGCGCCTCCTTGGCGCGGCCGGTGGCCTGGAACTGGATAATCATCGGGTAGCAAACCGCCATCATGGGCATGGCCACCACCATGATCCGCAGAAAGACGGCGCTGTACTGAACGGTAACCGGGTCGCTGATGAAGAGGGAGGCGAGGAAGGAGGCAAACAGCTCGTATGCCACCAGGCAGGCTAGGGCAAACCCCAGGGAGAGGGACGTCCCCACCAGGAAGGCCCGGTGCCGCCGCTCCTGGTTGCCGGAGGCATAATTGTAGGCCAGCAGGGGCAGCAGGCCGTTGGAGACGCCGATAGAGAAGTACAGAGGCAGCTGGTCCAGCTTCTTGACGATGCCCAGGGCGGCCACCGCCTGGGTGGTATAGTGGGAAACAAAGCGGGACTGGGCCCCGACGGCCACCACCGTCAGGGCGTACTGGAGGGCGGAAGGGAAACCCACCGACAGGATCCCCCGCAGGTGGCAGCCGGCCGTCCGCAGATTCCCCGGGTGGATGGACAGCGCGGTGGTCTTCCGTTTGACCGCCAGGTAGACGAGAAAGTAGGCCACAGCCGCCATATTGGAAAGGGCGGTGGCGATGCCGGCCCCCACCGCGCCCCGGTTCAGGAACTGGGGCAGGACAAAGAGGGGGTCCAGCAGGATGTTCAGCAGCCCCCCGAAGGAGACCCCCACCGAGGCGTGGACGGCGCTTCCCTCCGCCCGGACCAGGTTGGCCAGGAGGGTGTTGAGGACGGTGAAGGGGCCGCCGATGACCACCACCCACCGGGCGTAGCCCAGGGCGATGGGGAGGGTTTTCCCCCGGCCGCCGCAGAGGGTGAGGATGGGAACCTCCAGCAGCAGGAACAGGAGAGAAAAGAGACAGGCGGACAGCAGCCCGCCCCAGAAGGCGAGGGCCGAGACCTGCTTGGCCTGGGCGGCATCCTTCCGGCCGAGGGCCCGGGCCACCAGGCTGGCGCCTCCCACGCCGAACAGGTTGGACACGGCGGTGAGCATAATGAAGGAGGAGGCAGCCACCGTGACGGCGGCGGTCTGGGCGGGGGCGTTGAGCAGCCCCACAAAGTAGGTGTCGGCCAGGTTGTAGACCAGGGCGATCATCTGGCTGGCAACGGCCGGGACAATCTGCCGGAGCACCGCCTGGCCCACCGGCATCTGTTCAAAGAGATAGGTTCGGCTTTGGGATTGCATGGAATGGTCCTCCCCCTTTTCGATGTACAGGAGCGGGAATAAAAACCCGCCAGTACCCATGGTAGTCCCTGGCGGCGGGGATGTCAAGGGAAAGGGAAACCGGTCGAAGAAAAAGGGAGAAAATCCGTTGACACCGCCCCTTCGGCGTGCTACAATCACAAGTGATAACGGTAGAAAAGCTGTGAAGGAACGAGTAGCTTCCGTGGAACACACAGAGAAGGGGACAATTGGTGGAAGTCCCCCGTGGAAAGCGGAAGGGAAGACCAGTCCGGAGCTGCGGCGCCCAAGGGGACAGCCTGTGCCTGGGTAAGCGCCGCCGCCGCCCTGCGTTATGGGGAAGGGCTTGCTGGAGCCCAAGAGAGAAAACCCAAGGTGGAACCGTGCATTTGCCAAAGGATGCACCCTTGACCGGGACGGCCTGTGCCGCCCCTGGCGAGGGTGCTTTTGTTGTTTTCACAGGAAATTTATAAGGATAAGGAGACTTGCAGTATGAAGGTTATCTACAGCGACGGCAGAGTGGACGTCTGCGCTCCGGAGGAGGAGCTGTCGGTCATGCGCCACACCGGCGCCCACATCCTGGCCCAGGCCATCAAGCATCTGTACCCGCAGGCGCATTTTGCCTACGGCCCCGCCACCGACAACGGCTTCTACTACGACGTGGACCTGGGGGACACCAAGCTCAGCGACGAGGATCTCCAGGCCATCGAGCAGGAGATGGGGAAGATTGTCAAGGCCAACCTGCCCATCAAGCCCTTCACCCTGCCTCGGGACGAGGCCATCGCGCTGATGGAGGAGAGAGGCGAGAAGTACAAGGTGGAGCACATCGGGGACCTGCCGGAGGACGCGGTCATCAGCTTCTACCAGCAGGGGGACTACATTGATATGTGCGTAGGCCCCCACCTGTGCTACACCAAGGGGCTGAAGGCCTTCAAGATCACCAGCCAGTCGGGCGCCTACTGGAAGAACGACAAGAACAACAAGATGCTCACCCGTGTTAAGGGGATTGCCTTCCCCTCCCAGAAGGAGCTGGAGGATTATCTCACCATGCTGGCCGAGGCGGAGAAGCGGGACCACCGCCGCATCGGCAAGGAGATGGGGCTCTTCATGTTCAGCGAGGAGGCCCCCGGCTTCCCCTTCTTCCTGCCCAAGGGCATGGAGGTGAAGAACGCCCTGATCGACTACTGGCGGGAGATCCACACCCGGGAGCATTACGTGGAGGTGTCCACCCCCATGATCATGAACCGGCACCTGTGGGAGACCAGCGGCCACTGGGACCACTATAAGGACAATATGTACTCCACCATCATCGACGACGAAATCTACTGTGTCAAGCCCATGAACTGCCCCGGCGGCGTCATGGTCTACCGCAGCCAGCCCCACAGCTACCGGGAGCTGCCCATGCGGGTGGGAGAGCTGGGCCTGGTGCACCGCCACGAGCTGCGGGGGGCCCTTCACGGCCTGTTCCGGGTGCGGTGCTTTACCCAGGACGACGCCCATATCTTTATGCGGCGGGAGCAGATTACCGACGAGATCGTGGGGGTTGTCCACCTGATTGACGAGGTGTACAGCAAGTTCGGCTTCAAGTACCATGTGGAGCTGTCCACCCGGCCGGAGGACAGCATGGGCAGCGACGAGGACTGGGAGGCCGCTACCAACGGCCTCAAGACCGCCCTGGAGAAGCTGGGCCTGCCCTACGTCATCAACGAGGGGGACGGCGCCTTCTACGGCCCCAAGATCGACTTCCACCTGGAGGACTCCCTGGGCCGGACCTGGCAGTGCGGCACCATCCAGCTGGACTTCCAGATGCCCCTCAACTTCCAGCTGGAGTATGTGGATGAAAAGGGCGAAAAGGAGCGGCCCATCATGATCCACCGGGTCTGCTTC
This sequence comes from Candidatus Heteroruminococcus faecigallinarum, assembly GCA_904387055.1. Taxonomy (GTDB): domain Bacteria; phylum Bacillota; class Clostridia; order Oscillospirales; family Ruminococcaceae; genus Heteroruminococcus; species Heteroruminococcus faecigallinarum. The sequence goes on from CAJFKV010000010.1 coordinate 38,485, forward strand.
GGCTCCATCGAGCGGTTTATCGGCATCCTCACCGAGCATTTTGCCGGCAAGTTCCCCCTGTGGCTGGCCCCCACCCAGGTGAAGGTGATGCCCGTTTCGGAAAAGAGCAACGACTATGCCGCCAAGGTGTACGAGGCGCTGCGGGGGGCTCACGTCCGCTGCGAGCTGGACGACCGGAGTGAGAAGATCGGCTACCGGATCCGGGAGGCCCAGCTGGTGGACCGGGTGCCCTACATGGTCATCATCGGCCAGAAGGAAGTGGAAGAGGGCACCGTCTCGATCCGCAGCCGGGATACCGCCCAGACCGAGACCATGTCCCTGGACGCCTTCCTGGAGAAGGTTGCCGGGGAGATCCGGGACCGGGTATAATGCCGCAGAAGAGATTGACCAATAAAAAAGGCTCCCCTCCAGGGGAGCCTTTTTTATTGGGAAGAAGAGGCCTCAGCGGCCCTCCTCCAGGGTACGGATGACGCTTTTCAGCTGGGCGGCGGAAGCGGCCAGGGCTTCCTGCTCTTCCTGGCTGAGGGGGATCTCCAGCACCTCCTCCACGCCGTCCTTGCCCACCACCGAGGGGACGCTGAGGGCCAGGCCCTCCAGGCCGTATTGGCCGTTCAGGACGGTGGAGACCGGCAGCACCGACCGCTCGTCCTTCATGATGCACTCGGTGATGCGGGAGACGGCCATGGCGATGCCGTAGTAGGTGGAGCCCTTCCGCTTGATGATCTCGTAGCCGCTGTCCCGCACGCCCTCATAGATGGCCTGCATAGACTCGGCGTGGTTGAAATGGCCCCGCAGCTCGCAGAAGTGGTCCAGGTCGATGCCGGAGACGTTGGCCCCGCTCCACACGGCCAGCTCGCTGTCCCCGTGCTCCCCGATGATGAAGGCGTGGACGCTGCGGGGATCCACATCCAGGTGGGTCCCCAGGAGGGACTTGAGGCGGGCGGTGTCCAGGACGGTGCCGGACCCGATGACCCGATGGGCCGGATAGCCGGACAGGCGCTGGGCCTCATAGGTGAGGATGTCCACCGGGTTGGAGACGATCATCAGGATCCCCTCAAAGGAGGTTGCCTTGATCTGGCTGATGATCGACTGGAGGATGGCCACGTTCCGGCCGATGAGATCCAGGCGGGTTTCCCCCGGCTTTTGGGTGGCGCCGGCGGTGATAATGGCCAGGGCACAGTCGGCCAGGTCTTCATATTCCCCGGCGCCGATCTCCATGGGGGCGGTGTAGGGGAGGCCGTGGCTCAGGTCCATGGCTTCCCCCTCTGCCTTGGCATGGTTGGCGTCGATGAGGACCATCTGGGAGAAAAGGGCTTTCTGCATCAGGGCGAAGGCGATGGAGGCGCCTACCGATCCGCAGCCGATGACGGCGACTTTGCGAGGGTTAATCATAACCGTTCCTTCCTTTCTGTGTGTCTGGTTGGGATAACAAATTTCTTTTTTCTTAGTATACAACATTCTGCCGGGAAAATCAGTTGGATTTCCCACTTGAAAACGGGAGAATTGGCGGAAGTTGTTACGCCCGGCTGCGGCGAAGGGCCTGACCGGCCAGGATGCCGTTGGGCCGGCCTTCCTCCAGGGCCACCCGCCCGTTCACCAGCAGATAGGCTACCCCCTCCGCGGGCTGGCGGGGAAGGGTGTAGTCCGACCGGTCCCGGATGGAAGCAGGGTCAAAGACCATCACGTCGGCCCAGCAGCCGGCCTCCAGCCGGCCGCGGTCGGCCAGGCCGAACCGGTCGGCGTTGAAGCGGGTCAGCTTGTAGACGGTCTGCTCCAGGGGGAGGCCGTATTCCCGGGTGAGGCGGAAGATCTTGCCGAAGGTGCCGAATACCCGGGGATGGGGGAAGCCGCCGGCGGTGATGCTATCGCTGGAGACGGTGTAGTAGGGCTTTTGGAAGAGGGTCATGTAGTCGTCCTGGAGCTGGCGGGCCACAGCCGGGTCGGCGACGTCCGACGCCAGCGCCCCAAAGCTCAGCTTGGTTTCCACCAGCAGGTCCAGGATCATCTCCCCCATTCCATGGCTCCGCAGGGCGCAGAGCTGGTCAAAGGTGAGCCCCTCGTACTGGGGGCATCCCCGGGCGCAGGAACAGACGGCCGGCTGGTAGATCCCCACCACCTGGCGGTACCGCTCCTCAATCTCCCGGGCCAGCCGGGGCCGAAGGGCGGGGTCGGTGAGGCGGGCCATCATGGAGGCAAAGCCCCCCTCCTGCACCCAGTAGGGGACAAAGTAGAGGGCATAGGTTTCCCAGCAGGGATAGGGGTAGAATTCCATGGTGACGTCGGCCCCTTCCCGGTTGGCTTTGTCAAACCGGCCGGAGATCGCCTCCGGATGGCCGCAGGTGGCGGGGTAGGCGGTCTTGGTGTGAAGGATGTGGAGCTTGACGCCGCTTTGCCGGGCCACCTGGTCCATCTCGGCCAGGGGATCGATGCCATAGCCCGCCGGCCGGATGTGGGTCAGCAGGAGGGCATCCTCCTCGGCCGCCACCCTGGCCAGGTCCACCAGCTCCTCGGTGGTCACGTTGAGGGTACAGGCAGGGAAATAGTCCAGACCCACCGAGAGGCCCACCGCCCCCATCCGCAGGTTCCGGCGCAGCTCCTCCTTCATAACCGGGGCGATTTCGCCGTAGGGGACGCTGTTCCACCCCCCGGCAAAGATCCGCAGGGCGCTGTGGTTGACCGCCGCCGCCACGTTGACCGCCGCCCCCTCCGCCAGGGACAGGTATTGGTCGATGTCGCTGTAGGGGGGCGTTTTCTCCCCGTGGCCGCCCAGGATGGCCCCGTAAAAGCCGAGGATATGGGGGATTTCTTCCCGCCGGCTGGGGATCAGCCCCAGGCCGCACATGCCGGTCACCTGGGTGGTCACCCCCTGGTAGAGGGCGCTGGCCATCTGCCGGTCCCACAGGAGGGTGTTGTCGTTGTGGGTGTGGACGTCGATGAGGCCGGGGGCCGCGGCCAGCCCCTCCCCATGGATGACCCGGCGGGCGGGGCCGCTGCAATCGCCTATCGCGGCAATCCGCCCGTCCTCCACCGCCAGATTCCCCCGGTAGGGCTTCCCGCCCGATCCGTCATAGATCAGAACCTTTTCCAGTACAATGTCATACATCCAGCATCCGCCTCCTTGGCCTGAATTTCTCCCGAAGGGGTGAGAGTTTCCTTAAAAACAGGGTACCATAGAACGGAGGAGGGAAACAGTGGCACCTTTGCCGAAAAGGGAGGGCTTTTTTTGACAGAAGGAGGGAATTTCCATCTTCTTTCCCGAATTTTGTGAAAGGGGGTTGCAATTATACCGAAATGGTGTATAATAGAACCAACGAATCCCCATACTCTTCAAAAATACAAGGAGGTTACGATAGGATGTCGACCGTTCATTTTGACAAAGCAGGATTTGAGTCCCAGGTAGAGCAGGGCAAGGGCGTGGCGCTGGTGGACTTTTGGGCCACCTGGTGCGGTCCCTGCCGGATGATGGGCCCCATCATCGACCAGATGGCCGATGAGCTGGACGGCCAGGTTTTGGTGGGCAAGGTGGATGTGGACCAGGAAGGCGACCTGGCTGCCAAGTACGGCGTCATGTCGATCCCCACGCTGGTCTTCTTCAAGGATGGCCAGGAGGTAAAGCGGCTGGTGGGCGCCGTGCCCAAGGGCACCCTGGAGAGTGCTCTGGAAGAGGTGAAGTAACCTGCCGTGCCGGGGAAGGGATGCCAAAGCCCTTCCCCTTTTTTGTAACAGATCAAAGTAAGGAGGAAGGTCCATGCTGGATATGATTGTGATTGGAGCGGGGACCGCCGGCCTCACCGCCGCCCTCTATGGCCGCCGGGCGGGCCTGCAGGTGCTGGTGCTGGAGAGCGGATTTTACGGCGGGCAGATCGCCAATACCCCCGAGGTGGAGAACTATCCCGCCATCCCCAGGATCAGCGGGGTGGACTTCAGCCAGGCCCTCTACGACCAGGTGGCCGCCCTGGGGGCCGAGGTGAAGTTTGAGGGGGTTACCGCCGCCTCCCTGGAAGGGGGGGTCAAGACAGTGACCACCTCCCGCCAGACCTATGAGGCCAAGACGGTGGTCCTGGCCAACGGGGCCCAGCGGCGGAAGCTGGGCTGCCCGGGGGAGGAGGAGTTCTCCGGCCGGGGTGTTTCCTACTGCGCCACCTGTGACGGGGCCTTCTTCCGGGGGAAGGAGGTGGCCATTGTGGGCGGCGGCAACACCGCCCTGGAGGATGCCATCTACCTGGCCGGCCTCTGTTCCAAGGTGTATCTTGTCCACCGGCGGGACGCCTTCCGGGGAAACGACATCCTGGTGAAGGCGGTGCAGAGCCGGGAGAACATCCAGATCTGCTGGAACGCGGTGCCGGCGGCCATCACGGGGGACAAGGCAGTGACCGGCTGCCGCCTGCGGGACACGGTGACCGGGGAGGAGAGGGAGCTGGCGGTTTCCGCCGTCTTTGTGGCCATCGGCCTGGTGCCGGACAATGCCATCTGGGGGGACGCGGTGCAGCTGGACCCCAGCGGGTATATCCAGGCGGGGGAGGATTGCCGCACCAACCTGCCCGGGGTCTTTGTGGCGGGAGATACCCGCACCAAGCCCCTCCGCCAGCTGGTGACCGCCGCCGCCGACGGGGCCGTCGCCGCCTTTGAGGCGGGCAACTATCTGGCTTCCCTGTAAAGGGAAGGAGCATGCCGGCTTTTTTGGAGCCTGCAAGCCGTCAAACCACCGGGTTTGGCGGCTTTTTTGTCGGTTGGCATCCCTTGCGCGGCCTTTTTTCCCTTCCCGTTTTCTGGTATACTATGGGTAGAACAGGTGGAAAGGGGGAGCCGCGATGGGAAACCGAAGGCTACTGGCCCTGCTGGCGGGGGCCGCTCTGCTGCTGGGCGGGTGCGCCGCCCCGGAGTCCTCCCAGCCGCCGCCCCTCTTAAGCTGGGACGACCGGGTCCTGTCCGGCCTGCCCTGGCCGGAGGAGCTTGCCCTCTCCCTGCCGGAGGAGGAGTTGTTTGAGGGTCTTCCCCTGCCGGAGCTGGAGCCCCCGCTCCTGGTCTTGTGGGACAGCCTGGGGGAGGCGTCGGTCCAGTACCGCCTCAAAGGCACCGTCCCCACCGTGATGGGAACGGTGTACGACCTGCCCGGGGTGCAGATGGTGCCCCTGGCCCGGCTCCAGGTCTTCCCGCGGGAGGAGTTTGACCAGCCGGACCGGTACCTGAAGGCGGGGGACAGGATCCTCCCCTGTGGGGAGGCCGGGGACCGGGTGGTGTTTTCGGACGACCGGTATGTGGTGCTGGACATGACCGACCTGGCGGGGGACCCTCCCCTCGACCAGCTCCTGGAGGAGGCCGAAAGCCCCCGCTCCGGCGATCTCGGCTACCTGCGGATCGCCTGCGACTACTGCCGGGAACACCTTGGACAGCACATTTCCGCCATCGGATAAGGGCGCCGGCCGGCACGCCAGTGGGGAGAAAGCGAGAACAACGGGGCGAGCCGCCCCGTTTTGGAAAGGAGAATTGCCATGGACAAACGGCCGATTGTGGGGATCACCATGGGGGACCCGGCCGGCAACGGCCCGGAGCTGACCGTCAAGGCCCTGACTCATCGGGAGGTCTACGACTGGTGCCGGCCCCTGGTCATCGGGGACGGAAGGGTGCTGGAGGCGGCGGTGGCCATCGCCGGCGCGGCCGGCTGGACCGTCCGCCCGGTGGAGCGGGTGGAGGACGCCCGGTTCCAGTTTGGAACGATCGACGTCTACCACCAGGACCTGGTGGAGATGGACAAGCTGGAGTATGGAAAGGTGTCCCCCATGTGCGGGCGGGCGGCCTTTCTGTCGGTCCGCACCGCCATCGCGCTGGCCATGGAGGGGAAGATCGACGGCACCTGTACCAACGCCCTCAACAAGGAGGCGATGAACCTGGCGCTGGCCCCCCAGGGGATGCATTTCGACGGCCATACCGAGATCTACGCCCACTACACCCATACCGACAAATACACCATGATGCTGGTCCACCACGACCTGCGGGTGGTCCATGTCTCCACCCATTGCAGCCTGCGGGAGGCCTGTGACCGGGTAAAGCGGCAGCGGGTGCTGGACGTCATCCGCATTGCCCACGGGGCCTGCCGGGAGTTTGGCATTGCGGCCCCTCGGGTGGGGGTGGCGGGCCTCAACCCCCACGCAGGGGAGAACGGCCTTTTTGGCCGGGAGGAGCTGGAGGAGATCGCCCCCGCCGTCGCGGCGGCCCGGGAGGAAGGGATCCAGGCGGAGGGCCCCCTCCCGCCGGACAGCCTGTTCCCCAAGGCGCTGGGAGGCTGGTACGATGTGGTGGTGGCCATGTACCACGACCAGGGCCACATCCCCCTCAAGACGGTGGGATTTGTCTACGACCGGGACAAGAAGCAGTGGAAAGCGGTGGAGGGGGTCAACATCACCCTGGGGCTGCCCATCGTCCGTACCTCGGTGGACCATGGCACCGGCTTTGACCAGGCGGGCAAGGGAACCAGCAGCGAGGCCAGCCTGGTCAACGCCATCCAGTATGCCGCGCGGATGTCCCTTCACCGCCGGGAACGGATGGAAGATGGGGGGGAACCGGGATGACGATGGAGCAGGTATTGGCCATGGCCCGGCGGCTGCGGGAGGAGCTGCACGGCTGCCCGGAGCTGTCGGGACAGGAACGGAAGACCCAAGAGGTGCTGAAGGCCTTTTTGCGGGAGAACACCACCCTGGAGCTTGTGGAGCGGGAGGGGTGGTTCTACGCCGTCCACCGGGAAGGGGAGGGCCTGCCCAACGTGGCCTGGCGGTGCGACATGGACGCCATCCCCGGGGAAGAGGGCCCCTACCACGGCTGCGGCCATGACGGCCACTGTGCGGCGGCCGCGGGGCTGGCCCTGCTGGCCGAGGGGAAGACCCTGGGCCGGAACCTGTTCTTCCTCTTCCAGCCGGAGGAGGAGACTGGGGAAGGGGCCCGCCGGTGTCTGCCCTTCCTGCAGGAGGAAGGGATCGGGCGGATCTTCGGCTTCCACAACATCCCCGGATTCCCTCTGGGGGCCGTCCTCTGCCGGGAGGGCACCTTCGCCTGCGCCTCCCGGGGCCTCACCATCCGCCTTACCGGGAAGCAGAGCCACGCCGCCTATCCCGAGCTGGGGGCAAACCCGGCCTTCCTGGCGGCGGGGCTGCTGGAGGAGCTGCCCGCCCTCCTGGCGCCGGAACGGTGGAAAGGCCTGGTACTGGCCACGGTGGTTCAGGTGGCCGTCGGCGAGAAGGCCTTCGGCGTTTCCGCCGGGGAGGGGGAGGTCTCCCTCACCCTGCGGGCCCACCTGGGGGAGGAGCTGGAACAGCTCCAGGAGGAGATCCAGGCCTATGTAACCCGGGAAGGGGCGCGGCAGGGGATCGCCAGCCGCTTTGTCGTGCAGGACGCCTTCCCTCACACCGCCTCCACCCCGGCGCTGGAGGCCCGCCTGGAGGATGCCTGGCGGCGGAAGGGGCTGCAGGTCCTCCCGCTGGAGGAACCCATGCGCTGGTCGGAGGATTTTGGCTGGTACCTGGGCCAGGTGCCCGGCGTGTTTTTTGGCATCGGCGCCGGGGAGGCCTGCCCCGGCCTGCATACGTCGGACTACTCTTTCCCCGACGGGCTCCTTCCCGCCGCCCTAAAGGCGGGACAAACCGCCCTTCTGCTGGACTAGAGACAAGCCGTCCGCCTGCCGGCGGCAAGAACAGCCTGGGAAAACCGGTCCCAGGCTGTCTTTTTGTGTTCAAAACGGTGGTTTTCCATGAAAAAGTAGCCACCTGTGTGGAAAAAAGCGTCAAAGTGGAAAAGATGCAGCGAGGGAATTTACATTCTTTTCGGGGAGGGGTATAATCAAAACCACTATCCGCAATCGATAAAACCGAAAGGAGGAGGCCCATGGACCAGCTGCTGACCCTGGACCGGGGGGAGATCCGCCGGTATTTGGGATGCCCCGGGCCGGCCGACCCGGACACCGAAGAGCGGATCGACCGCTGTTCCCGGCTGCTGGCCCGGGAAGCCCGCCCCCGGACGGTGTGGAAGGAATGCTCCCTTTGCTGGGAGGAGGGGGGAATCCTCCTGGAGGGGACGGTCCTTTCCCTGCCGGGGAAGGACATCGCCCGCCACCTGGCCGGCTGCCGCCGGTGCATCCTGATGGCGGCGACCCTGGGGTGGGAGACGGAGCGGCGGATCCTCCAGGCCCAGGCCGGCCGGATGGCCGACGCGGTGGTGCTGGACGCCTGTGCCACCGCCGGGGTGGAGGAGGTGTGCGACCGGCTGGAGGATGACCTGCGCCGCCGGTACGGCCGACTCACCGGGCGGTTTTCCCCCGGGTATGGCGACCTTCCCCTGGAGCTGCAGCCGGCGGTGCTGCGGGTGCTGGATGCCGGGCGGCGGATCGGGCTCACCCTTTCCCCGGGCGGGGTGCTGCTGCCCCACAAGTCGGTAACGGCGATCCTGGGGATCGACCCGCCCCAGGGACAGACGCTGCCCGCCGGGACGGAAAGCTGTGACCGGTGCGGCGGCTGCCCTCAGCGGGAGGGCTGTGTATTTCGAAAAGGAGGTGGCTCCTGTGGGGCTGCGAGACGAAATTTGTAACGGGAGAATTCTGCTGGACGGCGGCATGGGGACCATGCTCCAGAGGCAGGGCCTTCCTTTGGGAGAATATCCGGAGATCCTCTCCATCACCAACCCGAAGGAGATTGAGGCCATCCACCGGGCCTACCTGGAGGCAGGCAGCCGGATGATCTACACCAATACCTTCGGGGCCACCGGCCGGAAGCTTCGGGGCTGCGGCCATTCGGTGGAGGAGGTGGTCCGGGCGGCGGTGGCCTGTGCCAAGGAGGCGGCCGCCCCCTATGGGGCCTGGGTGGCGCTGGACATCGGCCCCTGCGGGGAGCTGCTGGAGCCCATGGGTACCCTTTCCTTTGAGGAGGCGGTGGAGCTCTTTGCCCAGGAGGTCCGGGCGGGAGTGGCCGCCGGGGTGGACGCCATTGTGGTGGAGACGATGACCGACCTGGGGGAGGCCCGGGCGGCGGTGCTGGCGGCCAAGGAGAACAGCAGCCTGCCGGTCCTCTGCACCATGACCTTTGAGGAGACCAAGCGCACCTTTACCGGCGCGTCGGTGGAGTCGATGGCCCTGGTGATGGAGGGACTGGGGGTGGACGCGGTGGGGATCAACTGCTCCCTGGGCCCGGCTCAGATCCTCCCCATCGCCGAGGAGCTGGCCCGGTGGACCACCCTGCCCCTGATCATCAAGCCCAACGCGGGCCTCCCCTCCCTGGACGGGGGGGAGATGTATACCCTCACGCCGGAGGAATTTGCCAACCAGATGGTTCCCTACCTGGAGATGGGGGCCCGGCTGGTGGGGGGCTGCTGCGGCACCGACCCCGCCTATATCCGGGCCATCGCCGCCCGGATGGGGGAGCATCCCCCGGTGGACCGGCCGGTGAAGCGCCGCCGGGCGGTGTGCAGCGACAGCCGGGCGGTGGAGCTGGACCGGGCGCGGGTCATCGGGGAGAGGATCAACCCCTCCGGCCGGCAGAGCCTCCGCCACGCCTTGGCCCGGGGGGACCTGGACCTGCTGCTGCGGGAGGGGGTCTCCCAGATGGAGCAGGGGGCCGACCTGCTGGACGTGAACGTGGGCGTCCCCCAGACCGACGAGCCGGCCCTGATGGCCCGGGCGGTGCGGGAGCTGCAGGGGGTGGTCAATCTGCCCCTGGTGCTGGATTCCTCCGATCCCCGCGCCCTGGAGGCCGGCCTGCGGGTCTACAGCGGCAAAGGGGTGGTCAACTCGGTAAACGGGGAGGACCGGGTGCTGGACCGGGTGCTCCCCCTGGTGAAGAAGTACGGGGCGGCGGTGATCGGCCTCACCATGGACGACCGGGGCATCCCCCCCACGGCGGAGGACCGGCTGGCCATCGGGGAGAAGATCCTCCGCCGGGCCGAGGAGGAGGGCATCCGGCGGGAGGACGTGTTCCTCGACTGCCTCTGCCTCACCGCCAGCGCCCAGCAGGAACTGGCGGGGGTTACCCTCCGCACCCTGTCCCTGGTGCGGGAGAAGCTGGGGGTGGAGACGGTGCTGGGCCTGTCCAACATCTCCTTCGGCCTGCCGGGGCGGCGGCTGCTGAACCGCACCTTCCTGGCCCAGGCCCTGGCGGCGGGGCTCACCCTGCCCATTCTGGACCCGGGCGCCCGCACCCTTCTGGATGTGGTGGCCTGCCACCATCTGCTCACCGGGGCCGACCAAGGGGGAAGAGACTACATCGCCCGGTTTGCCTCCCGGGGGGACGAGCTTCCCCCGCCCCAGAACGACCTGGTCCAGGTGCGGGATGTGGGCTACTGCATCCTCCATTCCCTGCGGGAGGAGGCCAAGGCCGCCTGCCTGGAGCTGCTGGAGAGAAAGGACCCCATGGAGGTGGTCTCCCAGGACCTGATCCCCGCCCTGGACCAGGTGGGGCGGCAGTACGAGGAGGGGACCCTGTACCTGCCCCAGCTGATCAGCGCGGCCGAGTCGGCCAAGGACGCCTTCCAGCTGGTGCGGGACCGGCTCTCCGCCGCCCAGCGGACCGACAACTCCTTTGTGGTGGTGCTGGCCACCGTCCAGGGGGATGTCCACGACATTGGCAAGAACATCGTCAAGGTGGTGCTGGAGAACTACGGCTGCCGGATTGTGGACCTGGGCCGGGACGTGGCGCCGGAGGCGGTTCTGGAGACGGCCCGGCGGGAGGGCGCCGCCATGGTGGGGCTGAGCGCGCTGATGACCACCACCCTGGACAGCATGGAGAGAACCGTCCGCCTGCTGCGGGAGGAGGGGCTCCCCGCCAAGATTGTGGTGGGGGGAGCGGTCCTCACCGCCGATTACTCCCGGAAGATAGGGGCCGATTACTACGCCAAGGATGCCCAGGAAGCCGTGCGGATTCTCAAGGAGATCC
>CAJFKV010000011.1 GCA_904387055.1 Candidatus Heteroruminococcus faecigallinarum
AATGCCAAACTAGAGTGCCATAAGGAATCATAGAACTAAGGGCATAATCGGATTGTGAAGGGAGATAAGTTGCAGTATATTCTCCCGGCTGTACTTGGACATGGAGATGTATCGCATCTACTCCAGCATCACTCTGATACCCGATGGTATCTGCGAGCGTAACATCATAACTTTTATTTTTCACCCAGCTGGGAATACCATCCATGTGAAGATAGACAACAGTATTATCCGATGCTCTATCATAGATGCGCACTTGACCATAAGTGCCGTCGACAGGGCCGACTACTGGACCGGGTGTTGCAGAGTGAATATCGCAATGACTATCTACTTTATTGACCATGTCTACACCTTCATGGGAGACATTTCCGGTTAATTCACCCCATAGATTATAGGAAAATGCAATATTTTGTCCAGATCGTGTACTAGAAAAATTGTAAGAAGTATTGAAACAATGTTCAGCAACAATCATGGAACGATCACAGTATGTTTGGATTGCACTTGTTCGAGTGTCTACACTATCATGAAAATATGTCGCACTTTCACTTTCATATTGACCAAAATATGGAATGTTAGAAACTGATTTACTTCGCGCAGAAAAAGGAACTGTATCTGTATATGGTTCTAAGATTTCGCGCAATTCATCTTCGGTCATGACTGCAACTTGTTCTGGAAAGATACTCAGATTGTAGAGCATTTCCATTTCTTCGATGGTGAGGTTTTTTTCTAAACGAATTTCTTCCATTCCGGGTTCGTCGCTAGGAGATGTCTCATTAGCAGTAGAATATGTTGTTGGGCTGTCGAGTAAAATTGTGTCCACAGTCGCCAAAAATTCACGCAATTCGCCATATGTCAAAGTATCTAATGTTTCTTGTGACATTCCCCAATTTAATAAATTCTCTCGTTCATTATCAGTTAATATAGCAATATCGTCATCTCCATAACCTTCAGAATAACCAGAATCTTCAGATACTTCGGTATCCGAAACTGTTTCAGTTTGAACTTCAAGTTCAGCTGCAAATGCAAATTGTGTAAATAATAGCGATAGAGCCAGAATAGATGACAAAATTTTATTTTTTTTCATTTGATCCCACTCCTCAATATAATTTTTTGTAAATAAGGTAATAAATATATTTAATTTCCTTATATTTCTATTATATGCATTGACAATTGGAAAATCAAGGTATATTAGCAACTATATTTTTTATCATTTGTTGTATAATTGGACAAATATATTAAACTTAAATAAGAAAAAACAGTAAAAAATCACTACTTATTTGGAAGAGTGATGATAGAATGAATTATTTAAATGGCAGGCGTCTCATGCATCACTGCACCTTGATAAGCGGGGTGGTGTAATCCAGGCCGCAGGGGGCCGCCTGGGGCAGCATCAGGCAGTAGAGGTCGGTGGCGGTGGCCTCCAGCTGGGCGAAGGTCTGGGCCTCGCCGCCCAGGTCCCGTAGCTGGGCCAGGGAGTGGGAGAGGGGAAGGGTGCAGGTGTCCCTGGCGGCGGTGAGGATCTCCTTCCCCGCCGGCGTAAAGCCCAGCACATGGATGTAGGGGGGAGGGGTCTGGCTGTGGCGGGCCTCCAGCCCCAGGAAGGCGCAGAGGACCACCCGCCGCAGGCGGCTGAGGGTGTAGCGCTTGGTCTTGCAGGCGGTAAACAGCTCCTCCAGGGAGGTGGCGGAGCGGATGGCCTCGTAGAGGCGGTTTTCCAGCCCCTCGGAGATGTCCGGAAGGCGGGAAAGCTCCTCGATCGTCATGGTGCGCAGCCGGGCAAGGATGGCCCGCTCGGCCGGGTAGAAGGAGGCGGGAGCCACCTTGTTGCGGATGGCCAGGCGGCAGATCTCCGCCGAGGGCTTGGGCATATAGTTGGAAGCCACCCCCACCGCCCCCTGGGTCAGCAGGCTGCGCAGCTGGGAGGCGGAGGTAAGGAAGCCCTGGGCCCCGTTGCTGTCGTGGCCGGGTCCCACCCGCTCCATGACGGCGGGGCGGATGGCGCAGCCCAGCAGGCGCAGCTGCCGCAGGTATTCGATGCCCAGGATGTCGTTGGGTTCCCCCAGCAGGTTCCCCACCTGCTCGCCCCAAAGGCGGGTGACCGCCTGCTGGCGGGCCTGGGCGAAGGTCATGCCCTGGTCCAGGAGCGGGTCCAGCGCCTCCCCCAGGCGGGGGTCGTCGATGGCCTGGGCCGCCTGCTCCAGAAGGTCCAGATTCCCGGACTCGCTGCCAAAGAAGAGTTCGTCTACGCAGCCCAGCCCCTGGAGGGTGGCGACCCCTCCGTAGGCGAACCGCTGGGCGGTGGCGCAGGCGTAGGGGAGGGGGAGCTCCAGGACCAGGTCCGCCCCCGATTCCAGCGCCGCCCTGGCCCGCAGCTGCTTGGACAGGAGGGCAGGCGCCCCCCGCTGGACAAAGTTGCCGCTCATCACCACGGCGACATGGGTTGCCCCCCGCTGGCGGGCGGTTTGGATGTGGAGCTGGTGCCCCTTGTGGAAGGGATTGTATTCAGCGATAATGCCGGTAATCTTCAATGGACGGGCCGCCTTTCCTTTGGTTTTGCCACTTGAAATTCCTCTGCTGATGTAATAATATAGTATATATACAAAGTTTGCAACCCGCTTTCCGGGCTTTTGTTTTTGTTTCCCGGCGGCGGGCGACAGAATATCAATTTGGGAGGATTACAAACAATGAAGATTCTGGTAATCAATGCCGGCAGCTCGTCCCTGAAGTACCAGCTGATCGACATGGAGACCGAGACCCCCATTGCCAAGGGCCTGTGTGAGCGCATCGGCATCGGCGGCAAGATCACCCACAAGACCAGCGACGGCCGGTCGGTGTCCTACGAGGTGGATTTCCCCACCCATGAGGAGGCCTTTGCCGAGCTGACCAAGGTGCTCACCACCGGCGATACCGCCGTCATCAAGAACCTGGACGAGATCTCCGCCATCGGCCACCGGGTGGTGCAGGGCGGCGAGAAGATCACCCAGTCGGTCCTGCTCACCGAGGACGTGCTCAAGGTGGTGGACGAGTGTGCCGAGCTGGCTCCTCTCCACAATCCCCCCATCCTGGTGGCCATCCGCGCCTGCCAGAAGGTCTTCTCCGACAAGATTCCCCAGGTGGGTGTCTTTGATACCGCCTTCCATCAGACCATGCCCCAGAAGGCCTACACCTGGGCCATCCCCTACGAGTACTATGAAAAGTACCACATCCGCCGCTACGGCTACCACGGCACCAGCCACCGCTTTGTCAGCGGCCGTCTGGGCGAGCTGGTAGGCGGTCTGGAGGGCAAGAAGGTGGTTACCTGCCATCTGGGCAACGGTTCCTCCATCTGCGCCATTGTGGACGGCAAGTGCATGGAGAACTCCATGGGCTTCACTCCTCTGGACGGCCTCATCATGGGTACCCGGTCCGGTTCGGTGGATCCTTCGGTGGTGGCCTTCATCGCCAATAAGGAAGGCCTCTCTGCCCAGGAAGTGGTGGACATCCTCAACAAGAAGTCCGGTTATCTGGGCGTGTCCGGCTTCACCAGCGACCAGCGTGACCTGTGGGATGCTGCCGAGAAGGGCAACGCCCGGGCCCAGCTGGCTCTGGATATGCAGGTCTACCAGATCAAGAAGTACATCGGCGCCTATGCGGCGGCCATGGGCGGTCTGGACTATGTGGTCTTCACCGGCGGCATCGGCGAGAACGACATGAAGGTTCGGGAGCTGGTGTGCAGCGACATGGAGTTCCTGGGCATCAAGTTCGCCCCCGAGAAGAACAACTTCCGCGGGGAGGAGAGAATCATCTCCACCGACGATTCCAAGGTTACTGTCTATGTGCTCCCCACCAACGAGGAGCTGCTCATCGCCCGGGACACCGCCGCCATCGTGGGCAACAAGTAAGTTTTTCTTTCCAGCGAAAAAAGCCTTCCCCGCGGGGAAGGCTTTTTTTGTTGGGAAAGGGGACTAGTCCCCTGGATGATGGGCGGTGTCCCGGTCCTCCGAATCCCGAAACAGGAGGGAGATGCACCAGACGCCCGCCAACGCAATCAGGGTGTATACCACCCGGCTGATCATGGCCGATTGCCCGCCAAACAGCCAGGCCACCAGATCCAGCTGAAACAGCCCCACCGCCCCCCAGTTGAGGGCGCCGATGATGATGAGGGTAAGGGAAATCTTATCCAGCATATTGACAACTCCTTGCATCGTGGGCGGAAAGCCGCCCTGGGTTTGGGCCGCCGCCCCCAGGGAAGCAGCGGCTTTCAACCCTTAGTATGGCTGCGAAAGAATCCCTTTATACGAAAATTGGACAACATTTCCATCGCAAATTTTTCTTTCTTGCCGGGTGCTGGCGTTTCTCCAAGGCTGGCGCGGGCGGGTGGGAACTGGTAGTTTTTTCGGAAAAGTACCTTTGGGCCGCCTTCGGCGGCCCCTGCCGTATGCGGGGCCGCTCCGCGCCCCGCGCCCCCAGGGGTTACGGCGGGGATGCTCCGCCCCCCGCGCCCCCAGGGTGACTCTTTCTATGGAGAAAGAGTCACCAGAAAGCCAGGCGGGGGAAAATCCCCCGCCACCCCCTTACGTTCCCCTTCTCCTCCTAGGGAAAAGGTCTCGCTCCGCTCGCCCCTGTCCGACGGGGACAAAACCTCATCAGACACGGGAGTGCCCATCCAGGAGGCAACCACCGGAAATCGATCGTTGTCGTGGGTCTTGATTGACAAATCACCAGGGAACCAGTAAAGTTGTCCGCCCCAGGGTGTCACCACCGGCAGTCTAGTCTGCGGGTATCATCAATATTCTTCGAAGTACGGTGCAGGCACATGTCCCATTTGAGCCGGGAACGGGGTTTATTTTCGTTTTGTTTTCCGATTCCCTCTATACAACTCATATAAAAAAGGCCTAGTCTACTTAGTACCAGTGTAGATTGGGCCTTTCACTATTCGTCTACATATTCCACGATGTCTGGGAGGGTGCAGTGCAGGATTTTACAGAGGCTGTCGAGGGTATTGGTAGAAACGAATTCCCCCGCTTTTAATCTGCGAATCGTAGAGCCGCTGATATTGTAAAGATCTCCCTTGTTTCGTAAGGTGTACGTTGTAATGCCTTTCTTTTCCATCGTTCTCCATAGTGGCGCGTAGGAGATCATTTTTCCCTCCCCCCTTTACTTCTTCTTTAGTATACCGTATAATGGGCATACAAAGATATGAGCAATATTGCTTATATTGGGTGAGGAGGGTGAATTACAGATGAACAAATATTTCCTATATATTATAAAAAATGGGTATTAGAAGTAATCCTTACGTAGATCAAAGCACCTGTTTATGGTGGAAAGAAAACTATTTTTAAATGGGAGATATAAACTTGGTCTGTAATCTATGGGAGCGTGGATAAACGATGTATAAAAAAACAGTAGCGATCGATCTAAATGC
Organism: Candidatus Heteroruminococcus faecigallinarum; assembly: GCA_904387055.1. Classification (GTDB taxonomy): domain Bacteria; phylum Bacillota; class Clostridia; order Oscillospirales; family Ruminococcaceae; genus Heteroruminococcus; species Heteroruminococcus faecigallinarum. The sequence goes on from CAJFKV010000011.1 coordinate 5,402, forward strand.
GCATATTGACTCTTTAGAATATAGGGTTATCAATAACGGTAATGCTTACTATGGGGAATTATCATTTTTTAATCTATCATATGGAACCATTCATGCGATTAAATTTCATGGTGAGTATTTTAACTCTTTTGGGGATATCCTGCCCATTACCAATACAGATTTACTACTACAGGATTTAAATATACCACCATGTAGTTATTTCAAATACAGTTTTTCTTTACCAGATTTCCAAATCAGGAATTTCAAACTTTCGGTAATCAGTATAATATTTGAGAATGGAATTGTAGAAGCTGTATCGCCAAATCCTTATTCTTATGATATTGATGTGTTAGATGAAAATGATCCAGCAGACAATAAGCTACTTGTTTTATTTCGAAAGGCGTTTCCATATTCGATATGTCTTCCAAAAACGAATGAAATTGGATGGATATGTACCTGTGGAAGATGGAATTCAAAAGAGCAGAATACGTGCAGTAGATGTGGCAGTAAATTTGAAGAGGTTGGAACAACAGAATCAATTAAGGGCATTGTCGAAACTAAACTATCTGAACAGAAACAAAAGAAAAACAAAAAAAGAGCGCTATTTTTTTCAATTGTTGGAGTTATTATACTTGCGCTTGTGGTGGGTATTTATCTGGGGCCGTATCGTTACTTTAAGTTAGGATATTCGTACTCTGAACTGCAAAGTGGAAATCTTGAAGCTGCTAGGAAAGGATTTGAAGAACTAGGTAACTACAAAACCAGTAGACAGTGGTTAGATATTATTGATGTTGTGGAAGACTACCAGGGAACTTGGTATAGTGATGAAGAGGGAAGTAGTCTACAAGTTGTAATTAAAGGCCGTACCCTTTATGCCATTGTAGCTTTTTTTGAAAATGACGTATCCGTTTATGCATTTGATATAGTGGGTGGCGATGAGAATAGTCTTCAACTAATAGCTGATACGGTACCGATTGATGGAGATACATTAATTTGGAACGGTAGAAGATATCATAAAGTATCCGAAAGCGTAAAGGTTCCAGAAGGGACAGAAGCCCCTTCGATTGGTATGACAAAAGAAGAAGCATTGGCGTCTACATGGGGTGCACCTGAATCTATCAATACTACTGAAACATCCGGTAATGTTCATGAGCAATGGGTATATCCTAATAATCGTTATCTCTATTTTGATAATGGCGTTCTTACAGGTATTCAAGAATAAGCCTGAGGATAAAAGATTACGATGTATAGATCAAGGCCTGGCGTGTAAATCTTACACGCCAGGCCTTGGTTATGTATTTTATTATAATGCAAGAGAAAACGGCCCCCTTCTACAGGGGGCCGCTGCTAGGATAGGTCGGATTCTTCTTCGGTCTTCCGCTCCTTGGTGGATTTGATCACCTTCAGGCGGGAAAAATCTTCCCGTTCCTTCTCCTCCAGGGCGTCGCTGATAAACTTGCTGGAGGTTTCAAACTGGGGGATGATGATGTTCTTCAGGGCGTTGGCCCGGCTTTGGGTCTTTTTGATGGCGGTGGCCAGCCGGTAGATGCAGTTCTCCAGCTCGGCCAGCTCGGCGATCATCACCTTCACCTGCTGGAAGCACAGATAGGCGTAATCCAGCTGGGAATTGGTGGCGTGCAGGCCGTAGGAAAGCTCGGGGGGCTGGGTCTGGATGGAGACGGTGGGAAGCTCCACCCCCATCACGCTGCGGTAGGAGATCTCCACCGAGTCCTCCAGGGGGATGGTGGAGACAATGTCCGCGCAGACATTTTGCCCCAGGGTGATGTTGGCCCGCTGAAGGGCGGCATAGGCCCGGGAATAGGTCTCGTCGATCCGGGTGCGGATCGACTTGGCCCGGTCGATGAGGGACATCAGTTCCCGGATGAGGATGTTCCGTTTCCGGTCCATCAGCTCAAACCCCATCCGGGCAAGCCCCAGGGATTTTTTGATGTTGAGAAGGTTGCCCTTGGTGGGGAATACGGTTTGGTTGTTCATGGTTGGCTCCCTTCCGGCGGATTAGGCCTTGCCGTCCAGCAGGGACTTGGCCTCTTCCGGCTTGTAGAACCGATCCAGCAGCTGGTCGTCCACCCGGTCCAGCGTCTCCCGCGGCAGGAGGGACAGCAGCTTCCAGCCCAGGTCCAGGGTCTGGTCGATGGTGCGGTCCACATGGAAGCCTTGGTCCAGGAAATGCTTCTCAAAGGCGCTGCCGAAGGCCAGGTACTGCTTGTCGGTGGGACTCAGCTCCTCCTCGCCGATGACCGACGCCAGGGACCGGGCGTCCTGCACCTTGGCATAGGAGGCAAAGAGCTGGTTGGACAGGGCGGAGTGGTCGGCCCGGGTGTACCCCTCGCCGATGCCGTCCTTCATCAACCGGGACAGGGACGGCAGCACCGACACGGGGGGATAGATGCCGTTCTGGTCCAGGGACCGGTCCAGCACGATCTGCCCCTCGGTGATGTAGCCGGTCAGGTCGGGCACCGGGTGGGTGATGTCGTCGTTGGGCATGGTGAGGATGGGAATCTGGGTCACCGAGCCGGTGCTCCCCTTCACCACGCCGGCCCGCTCGTAGAGGGAGGCCAGGTCGGAGTAGAGGTAGCCGGGATAGCCTTTCCGGCCGGGGATCTCCCCCTTGGAGGAGGAAAATTCCCGCAGGGCCTCCGCGTAGGAGGTCATATCGGTGAGGATGACCAGCACGTGCATGTTGTGCTCGTAGGCCAGATACTCGGCCACCGTCAGGGCACAGCGGGGGGTCAGGATCCGCTCGATGATGGGGTCGTTGGACAGGTTGAGGAACATGACCACGTTGCCCAGCACCCCCGACGATTCAAAGGAGCTGCGGAAGTAATCGGCCACGTCGTTCTTGACGCCCATGGCGGCAAACACCACGCAGAACTGCTCGTCGGTACCGGTTACCTGGGCCTGCCGGACAATCTGGACCGCCAGCTTGTTGTGCTGCATGCCGGAACCGGAGAAGATGGGCAGCTTTTGCCCCCGGATCAAGGTAGCCAGGGCATCGATGGAGGAGATGCCGGTGCGGATATAGTTGCGGGGATAGGTACGGGAGACGGGGTTGAGGGGCTTGCCGTTGATGTCGCCGTATTTCTCGGCGAAGACCTCCCCCAGGCCGTCGATGGGGCGGCCAGCCCCGTTGAGGACCCGCCCCAGGATCTCCTTGGACAGGGGAACCTCCATGGGCCGTCCCAGCAGCCGGGTCCGGGTGTTGACCAGGGAGAGGCCCCTGGTCCCTTCAAAGACCTGGACAATCACCTGCTCGCCGGAGATCTGCACCACCCGCCCGGTGCGGACGGTGCCGTCGTCCAGGCGAAGCTCCACCATCTCCTCATAGCTGGCGTTCTTCACGTGATCCAGCACCACCAGGGGGCCGTTGATCTCCCGAAGGCCGATATATTGAACGCTCATCTCAGTTTCCCCCCTTTCCCTGGGCGCTGGGCACGGTGATGCCGGCCAGCGCCTGGTCGATCTCCTGCTGGAGCTGGTCAAACAGCTCCGGGCGGTTGTTGGGAATGTCGTACTTGATCTTGACAACCTTGTCCATCAGGCCGGTTTCCAGCAGCTGGCTGAGGGGCACGCCGCTGGAAACCAGGGCCCGGCACCGGTTGTACAGGTACAGGATGACGGCCATCATCTTCATCTGCTTCTCCAGGGGGACGTAGGTATCCTCCTGGTGGTAGGCGTTTTGCTGGAGGAAGCCCACCCGGATAACCCGGCTGATCTCGATGACCAGCTTCTGGTCGTCGGGGAGCACGTCGGCACCGATGAGCTTGACGATCTCCATCAGCTTGCTTTCCTCCTGGAGCAGCCCCACCAGCTCCTGGCGGGTGCGCATGAACTGGGGATCGATGTTGCGGTTGTACCAGTCCCCCAGGTCGTCCAGATACTCGCTGTAGCTGGTGTTCCAGTTGATGGCGGGGTAGTGGCGGGCATAGGCCAGGGATTTGTCCAGGGCCCAGAAGCAGCGGACAAACCGCTTGGTGTTCTGGGTGACCGGCTCGGAGAAGTCGGCCCCCTGGGGCGACACGGCCCCGATGATGGAGACGGACCCCTCGCTGCCGCCCAGGACCTCCACATACCCGGCCCGCTCATAGAACTCGCTCAGGCGGGAGGGCAGGTAGGCGGGGAAGCCTTCCTCGGCAGGCATCTCCTCCAGCCGGCCGGAGATTTCCCGCAGGGCCTCGGCCCACCGGGAGGTGGAGTCGGCCATGATGGCCACATGGTAGCCCATGTCCCGGTAATACTCCGCAAGGGTGATGCCGGTGTAGATGGACGCTTCCCGGGCGGCCACCGGCATGTTGGAGGTATTGGCGATGAGGACGGTCCGGTCGGTGAGGGGCTTCCCGCTCTTGGGGTCGATCAGGCTGCCGAACTCCTCCAGCACCTGGGTCATCTCGTTGCCCCGCTCGCCGCAGCCGATATAGACGATGATGTCGGCGTCCGACCATTTGGCCAGCTGGTGCTGGGTCATGGTCTTGCCGGTGCCGAAGCCCCCGGGCACGGCGGCGGTGCCCCCCTTGGCGATGGGGAAGACGCTGTCGATGATCCGCTGGCCGGTGATGAGGGGCCGGGTGATGGGCAGGCGCTTGGATACCGGGCGGGCGATCCGGATGGGCCACCGCTGGCAGAGGGTCAGGTCGTGGTCCTGGCCCTTTTGGTCCCGCAGGCGGACCACCGTCTCGTCCACGGGATAGGCGCCGTTTTCCGCCACCCAGGTGACCTCTCCCTCCAGGGTGGGGGGAAGGATGCACCGGTGGGTGATGAGGGAGGTTTCCGGGCAGGTGGCATAGACCTGGCCGGGGGCAAGATGGTCCCCCACCTTGACGGTGACCGTCACGTCCCAGCGGCGCTGGGGGTCCAGGGCGCTCACGTTGCTGCCCTCGTCGATGAAGTGGCCGGAAAGCTCCTCCAGCTTCTTGAGGGGGCGCTGAATCCCGTCAAAGATGTTGGACAGGATGCCCGGGCCCAGGGTGGCGCTGATGGGGGAACCGGTGGGCTCCACCGGCTCCCCGGGGCGCAGCCCGGTGGTCACCTCGTAGACCTGGATGGTGGTGCGGCGCTGGTTGATGGAGATAACCTCTCCGATCAGCCGCTTGTTCCCCACATACACCATTTCCTGCATGGAAAAATCGGTTGAATCCAGAACGGTGATGACAGGACCGTTGATGGAGTAGATAACATTGTTGCTCATGTGGGCCTCCATAATGTTGAGGTTAGAGGGGGAAAAGGCTTATTCCACCGTCAGGCCGCTGGCGGCGGCAAACCATGCCCGCTGGTCTTCCAGCTTGCTGTCCAGGGTTTCGTCGGCAAACAGGCCGGCCTCCTGGTTCTGGCACTGGAGGCCGCCCAGGCGGATGGCGTCGCTGGCTTCTACCCGGCACCCCTTGCCAAAGGCCTTGGCAAGGTCATCGGCAAAGGGCAGGTCCCGGGGGGCGACCAGCAGGACCGACCCCTCCTGGGGAAAGAGGCCGCAGAGGGAAGAGGCGGTCTCCAGCAGGAAATCCCGGTACTGGCTGGTGGCGGCAAAGGCCAGCAGCCGCTTGCTCACCGCGTCAAAGACCTTGCCGGTCAGCGCTTCCCGGTGGAGCAGGAGCTCCTGCCGCATGGCGTTCTCCTGGCGGGCAATCTCCCGCACCGAGGACCCCTTGATCTGGGCAATTTCCCCTTGAATCTTGCCATAAAGCTCCACCAGGACCTCGTGTTCCGCCTGGGAAAACTGCTGTGCCTTGTAGTCGTCGGCCTGCTTGCGCAGGGAGGCGCTCTGTTCCTGGGCCTCCTCCAGCATTGCCTGCCCGATCTGGGCGATGTTGGGCTGGAGCGCCGCGGGCTCCAGCTGGCGATTGTCGTTGGCCATAGGGAAAAATCTCCTTTCGGGGAAGAGGGAATCAGATGGTGATCCCCACGGCCTCCCGCACGTATTTGGTGATGGAATCGGAGAGCTTGCCCGCCCCGTGCCGGTCGCTTACCTCCAGAATGAGGGGCTGTTTGTTGGTCATCTTCAGCTCGTAGACCAGCTGGGGGCAGAGGGCGATCAGCTTGGCGGTGATGAGGACAATCCCGATCCGGGGGTCCTTGCAGGCGGCCCGCAGCTGGCTCTCCACTTCTTTTGCGTCGTGGACGATCACCCCGTCGATCCCCGCCAGGCGCATGCCTTCGTGGGTATCGGCGTTGTCGCTGATGAGAAAGATCCGCATGGGGATTCCTCCTTGAACGGGGACGGTTACAGGTTGTTGATGATGAGGATGGAGATCAGCAGGCCGTAGAGGGCGACGCCTTCGCCCAGGGCCACGAAGATCAGGGACTTACCAAAGTTTTTGGCATCCTCGCTGAAGGCGCCGATGGCAGCGGGGGCAGCGGCGGCCACGGCGATGCCGGCACCGATGCAGGACAGGCCGGTTACCAGGGCGGCGGCCAGGTAGCCCATGCCGGCGCCCGTCGAGACAACCTCGGCCACCGCCTCGGTGGTGGCAGGGGCAGCCATGGCGAAGAGGTCGGCCACCGGCATCACCATGGCGCAGAGGGCCACGCCGAAGAAGGCGCACAGGTTAAACACCATGGCGTGCTTGGCCTTGCGGCCGGTGGTGACCCCCCGGTAAACCGGCACCAGGGGCATGGCGAGGAGAAGGACAATGGCCAGGGGCAGCAGAAGCATCATCAGGGTAGACATAGTACAGTACCTCCAAATGTTGAAAAATCATAGACTCTGTATGGACGTTCCGGCGCCGCCGGAAAGAAGGAAGGGGAACCGGTTATTTGGCCGCCGGCTGCTTTTCCACCGAGAAGGGGGTGTAGGGCTCGCCGCCGCCGTCGTAAAAGCGGCTGAAGATCTCGTAGTATTCCAGGCGCAGCACCTGGATGCCCACGATCAACCCCTCCATGGCCATGACGAAGAGGTTGCCCACGATCACCACCACAATGGAGGCGCCGGAGCCCACCATCTCCGAGAGGGTCATCACCACCAGCATCATGCCGGCGTGGCTCAGGATGAAGCCGCCCACACGGAGGAAGGACATGGTGTTGGTCACAAAGCTGAGGAGCACCTCGAACATCTCGAAGAAGGTCTCCACAAAGAATGCCCCAAATCCCGCCTCAAACAGGTGATGGCGGTGGCGGAGCAGCTTGGTGATCGGTTCCTGGAAGAAGACGACCACCAGGGGGAGCACCAGGCAGAGAAGGACAAAGGGCAGATGGAGGATGTTCACCTGGAAGACCAGGGTGGACACCGCCGCCGCCAGCACCGAGCAATAGAAGACCAGCCCGGCCAGCCCGTTGTTGGAAAAGAGGGCCCGGCCCCAGTCCCGGTGGCGGATGCCCAGGGCGATGTTGATGAGGATGGAGCAGATAATCAGCAGGGCGCCCAATCCCACCGCCCCGATGAGGAGGGACGAGGTGGTGCCGGGGTCCATCACCTCCAGGGGCTTCTCGGCAAAGCCAAGGGCGTGGTACAGGGGGTCCAGAGCGTGTTCATAGCCGAACACCGACCCGTACAGGCAGCCGAAGAAGGCGGACGAGAACCCGATGCGGGTGAGAACCTTCCCCAGGCCCATCCGCTTCCATTTCCACATGAGGATGCCGATGAGGCTCAGCAGCAGCCCCTGCCCCAGGTCGCCGAACATGATGCCGAAGAGAAGGGTGTAGGTAATGGCCACATAGGGGGTGGGGTCGATGTCCTTGTAGGAGGGCAGGCCGTACATGGTGACAAACATCTCGAAGGACCGGGTAAACCGGTTGTTCTTCAGCTGGACGGGAGGGTTGAGGCGGGCGTCGCTTTCGGCGGGGCTCACCTTCAGCTCCACATCCAGTCCCTTGAAGAGGGTGACGAATTCCTGCTCCTTGTCGGCGGGAATGAACCCCAGCAGGGTAAACCGCTTGCCGCTGTAGCCCACATATTTCCGCAGCTCGAAGGCCCCCTGCATGAACATCAGCTCGTTCTTCACCGTGGCCAGGCGGGTGCCGTTGGCGTCGTTCCAGCCCTTTACATCCGCTTTTACCTGCTCCAGGCGGTTCTGCTGCTCCTCCACCTCCCGGCGGAGAAGGGCGACCACCTCCTCGGGGGTGCCGTGGGCACAGTCGGGAAGATGAATCCGCTCAAAAAACAGGGAGGAGAAGAGGGTGTCGATCTCCGCCTTGTAGGCGTTGGCGGTGATATACATGCACCAGTGGTAGTCCTCGTCGTGGTCGAAGGAGAAGAAGGCAAAGGGCTGGTCCTTGTAGTACTGAAGCTTGGCATAGCTTTCCTGGGGCAGCCGCCCAAACCGCACCTTGAGGTATTGGCAGGTCCACAGGTCGTCAAACTTCACGTCCAGGGCGGACAGATGCTCCATAAACCGGATGGAGTTCTGCTGGGACAGCAGGTCCTGCTCCATCTCCTTCTGCCGGTCGGTCAGCTGGGCCAGCTGCTGGTCGGCCGAGGTGACGTATTCCTGCAGCTTGGTGGTCAGGCTGTTGTAGGCGCTGGTGCCCGGCAGGGGCGGCGGAGAAGCGGAGTACTCCGCCAGAGAGGAGGTTTGCTCCGGATGGAAGATCCCGGAGTGGGTGCAGCACAGGAGGGCGTCGTCCAGTTTTTCCCGGTCGCCGCTGATGCTCACCAAGACCATCTTGGCAATCGCCATCGTGAATCAGGCCACCTTTCAAAATCACAGTATCAAGAGAACGCGGATATCCTTGGGCGCCAAGCCGTACCGGATTCCCTCGATGATATTGGTAATATTGGCAAGCTCCGTGGACAGGAGATAGAGATAGGATACCAGGGCCGAGGAGGGCTGGGTGGAGAAACGCATCAGATGCTTGCACAGGGAGACCCCTGCCTTCTGGGTAAAGCCCTCAATATAATAGATGTCCCGGCCGTCCTGGGAAAGAAATTTCCGGTAGGAGCTTTCCTCCAGCACCTGGCGGAGGCGGTCAAAGGTATCCGCCTCCAGCATCTGCAGGATGGTGCCGCTGCCCGGGGTGTCGAAGGGGAGAAGCAGGGAGCGGATCTCCTCGTTCCCCGTGCGGAAAAACCGCTTGAGCCGGTAGACCAGGGCGATGTTGTAAAACTCGATCTCCTGGTACATCAGGCTCTCCAGCTCCTGGCGGGGGGCCCCGCGGAACTGGCGGGCGATGAGGGAGAGGATGGTGCGGTAATAATAGGTTTCCAGGGCGGTTTCACAGGCCAGGATGTTCACCGGCTCGTTTCCCACCGGGCGGAACAGCTCCAGCACCTTATAATAGGGGGTGCGGCGGATCACCGCCAGCAGATCGTCGTAGCTGCGGACGGTGGCCAGCTTCCGGATGGGGAAGGAGGCGTACCGCTCCAGGTAGGCGGGAAGGGTGAAGAGAAGGTCCAGGGAAGCACCGGAACGCAGGAGGCGGACCGCGGTCAGAAGCTCCTCCACCTCTCCCCGGATCACCACAAACCGGTAAAAATCGGTTTCCTGGGAGAAATCGTATCGGATCAGCCGCATATACCGGGTGAACCGCTCCTTCCGCAGGAGGGACTCCAAATATCCCCGGTGGACGGTGTTCTCGTCAATCGAGGCCAGGGCCGGACCATAGTGGGTGCTGTTCTTCAGGTAAGAGGCGACCTCTGCCACCGAATGCATCTGCACCAGCTGCTCATAGTCCGCCGCCTTCAGCCGCTTGCCAAACATCACCCGGATCTTGGTTAGGATCGACTTGGTTGAGAGGCTCTCAAACATACAATCACCTGCCTAAACATCTGGCAAAAAGGGCGTCTTCCCACTCCTGATGGTGCTGGGAATACTGCTGGTCCATCCGGTTCCGAAGCTCCCCGAACTGCTGGGCAAGCGCCTGCTGGTTTTCCCGGGTCAGCTTGTCTTCGTCCTCTTGGATCAGCTGGATGCGGTGCTGTGCTTCCTCCGCATAGGTTTTCTTGAACTGGTTGACGTCGGTGGGAATGGCGCCCAGGGTATCGTTTAAATACCGGGTGGCCTCCTCCACCATCTTCCGCGCCTGCTTATCCAGGTCGATCAGTTGATTGATGACGGCATCCATCGCCTCAGCCTCCTTTGCTGCCGTGTTGAGTTCGCGCATTGGCATCAACTTATGATATACCCGGCGACTGGAATTTGCAAGGTGCATTCTGGTGAAATACCAAGAAAATTGACCGGCATCTTCTTACAAAGTGACGGATTTTTATGGAGTGACAATTTCTTTTTCTCAACATATTGGCAGATTTACCAGAAAACCTTCCCCATCGTGGAGGAAAAGCGATGGGTACTCTTGGGCAAAGGAAAACCCCGTCCCACCGGGACGGGGCAAGAGGGTTTAATTCTTGAGGCTTTGCAGGGGAGCGGGGATGTGCCCGCCCCGATGGACAAACCGGGCAGGAGAAAAGGTGTTGAGAGCCATGACCGGCCCGCTGCCCAGCAGCCCTCCAAAGGAGAGCTCTTCCCCCATCCCCTTGCCGATGGCGGGGATGAGGCGGACGGCGGTGGTTTTGGAGTTGACCATCCCGATGGCCGCCTCGTCGGCAATGATGGCGGCGATGGTTTCCGGGGTGGTGTCCCCGGGGACGACGATCATATCCAGGCCCACCGAGCAGACGGCGGTCATCGCCTCCAGCTTCTCCACACAGAGGGAACCCTTCCGGGCGGCGTCGATCATTCCCGCGTCCTCGCTGACCGGGATAAAAGCGCCGGACAGTCCCCCCACCGAGGAGGAGGCCATCACTCCGCCCTTCTTCACCGCGTCGTTCAGCATGGCCAGGCAGGCGGTGGTGCCGGGGGCGCCGCAGCACTCCAGGCCGATCTCCTCCAGGATGTGTGCCACCGAATCCCCGATGGCGGGGGTGGGGGCCAGGGACAGGTCCACGATGCCGAAGGGAACCCCCAGCCGGCGGGAAGCCTCGGTGCCCACCAGCTGGCCCATCCGGGTGATCTTGAAGGCGGTTTTCTTGATGAGCTCGGCCACCTCGTGGAGGGGGATGTCTCCCGCCTTGGCCAGGGCGGCCCGCACCACCCCGGGGCCGGAGACCCCCACGTTGATGACACAGTCCGGCTCCCCCACTCCATGGAAGGCGCCGGCCATAAAGGGGTTGTCCTCCGGCGCGTTGCAGAAGACCACCAGCTTGGCGGCGCCGATGCAGTCCCGGTCGGCGGTGAGAACCGCCGCCTGGCGGACCGCCTGGCCCATCAGGGCCACCGCGTCCATGTTGATGCCGGCCTTGGTGCTGCCGATGTTGACCGAGGAGCAAACCCGCTCGGTGACCGCCAGGGCCTGGGGAATGGCGGCGATCAGCTCCCGGTCGCCGGCGGAAAAGCCCTTCTGCACCAGGGCCGAAAAGCCGCCGATGAAATTGACCCCCACCGTGTGGGCGGCCCGGTCCAGGGTCTTGGCATATTCCACCGGGTCCCCGCCCGATACCGCCGCCAGCATGGCGATGGGGGTGACGGCGATCCGCTTGTTGATGATGGGAATGCCATACTGGGCCTCGATGGCCTCCCCCACCGCCACCAGGTTCTTGGCCTTCTGGGTGATTTTGTCGTATACCTTCTGGCAGGAGCGGGCCAGGTCGCTGTCGGCACAGTCCAGCAGCGAGATGCCCATGGTAATGGTGCGGATATCCAGATTCTCGTCCTGGATCATGCGGATGGTTTCCAGGATGTCGTTGGTCTTGAGCAAACTATCAGTCCCTTCCAAATCGTTGGCCGGCGGGCCGGTTTAGCCGATGGTGTGCATGGAATTGAAGATGTCCTCGTGCATCACGTGGATGGTGAGCCCCATCTCCTGGCCCACCTTCTTCAGCTCGTCGCTCAGCTCCTTGTAGTCGCAGTTGAGCTTGCTGATGTCCACCAGCATAATCATGGCAAACAGGTCCTGCAGGATCGACTGGGTCACCTCCAGGATGTTGGCGTTGGCCTTGGCACACCGGTCGGATACTTTGGCCATGATGCCCACCATATCCTTGCCGATCACGGTAATAACAGCTCTCATTGACAATTGTCCTCCTTCTCTGGGTTGATTGGCTGGGAGGGGGGCGGATCCAGATGGATCCGGTCCAGCTCCTTCAGCAGGGCGGTGGCGTCCATATCCGAGGGGATCCGGTAGGAGACGCCGCAGAGGTTGACCTCCCCGATGACCGCCGCGTCGGGGGCGCAGCTGCGCTTGAACTGGCCGGCAAAGAACCGGCGGATAAAGAGCCGCAGGCAATCCTCCAGATAGGGGGGCGTGTACTGGCCGGAAAAGGCCACGCAGGCGTAGGACCAGATCTTGGAGGGGCGCATGCCGTAGCGGACAAAATAATAGAGGAAAAACTCATGGAGGGGGTAGGGGCCCAGGATGTCCTCGGTCTGCTGGGAGATGGCGCCTTGGCTGTCGGGCGGGAGCAGCTCCGGGCTGACCGGCGTCCCCAGAATATCGTAGAGAATATCGGTCAGGCGGGGGAAGTACTGGCTGCGGGCGATAACCTCCACAATGCCCCGGACCATCGTCTTGGTGGCGGTGATGTTCACATTGTAGGAGGCAATCTGGTCGCCGCCGAAGGTGCACCACCCCAGCGCCGCCTCGGACAGATCCCCCGTGCCCACCACCAGGGCTCCTTCGCTGTTGGCCAGGTCCAGGAGAATCTGGGTTCTCTCCCGGGCCTGGGCGTTTTCATAGGTGACATCCCGCACCGACGGGTCGTGGCCGATGTCGGCAAAATGCTGGGAAACCGCCTTGGCGATGGGGATCTCCCGGCACTGGGCTCCCAGACCTTCCAGCAGGGTGAGGGCGTTCCACAAGGTCCGCTCGCTGGTGCCGAAGCCGGGCATGGTGATCCCCAGGAGGTTCTCCGCCGGCAGGCCCAACGTCTCCAACGCTCTGGCAGCCACCAAGGCCGCCAGGGTGGAGTCCAGCCCGCCGGAAATTCCCACCACCAGCTTCCGAAGGCCGGTCCGCTCCAGCCGGTCGGCCAGGGAACGGATCTGCAGGCTGAAAAACTCGTCGTAATACCCGTCTGGGTCGGCAATGCCCGCCAGGTACGGGTTGGGGCTTACAGGGCGCAGCATCCCTTCCCGGGAGCCGGCAGGGTCCATCCGGGCAAAGGGAGCCTTGGCGCCGGTGATGGCCAGCTGGGAATAGATGATGTCGCAGTCCAGGTCGCACACCGAGACAAAACTCTCCCGGCCGGCGACGTCGCCGCAGAGCTTTTGCCCGCATTCATACACAGCGGTGAAGCCTTGGTACAGGTAGGGGGAGGAGCTGTTGCCCACACCGCCTGCTGCCACCGCCACCGCGCAGCCGTATACCTGGGAGACGGTGGCGACCACCTCCTCCGCCCGGCGGATGCCGCCGGCAAAGGCGTGGGGATAGCAGGGAACCGCCACCAGGCCGCAGCCGGAACCCTCCAGCCGGTCCATAAACCGGGGCAGCTGGAGCGGGTCACAGGGCAGGACACAGAACCGCAGATCCCCGCAGGCAAAGACCGTCTCCGGCGGGAGCAGGCCCTCCTCCTCCCAGGAGGAATCCTCCGGCTGGTCCAGGGCGGGCACCATTCCCAGCGCCTGCCCCCGGTGCAGAACGGCACAGACCGACCGGACCCGCCCGTTTACCCCCATGGGGAGGCCCACCACAACGGCGCAGTCCAGGCTACTGGTGGCCAGGCACAGCTCCCCCAGGGCGGACCGGCACCCCTCCGCCAGCCAGGAGGAGGAGAGAAGACTGCCGCTGTCCGGAGGGGCCAGGGCCAGCTGGGGAAAGATAACCAGATCGGCTGGGGAATCCCCCAGCAGCGCAATGGTGTGTTGGATTTCACGCAGACAGGCGTTGGGATCGCCGGCGGTCGCTTTGTTGACGGCGGCGGCCACCCGCAGGATGGAAACCATAAAACCAACCTCCTTTTCACCTGGTGTATTTGCTTTATCATACCACAAATTCCGACATGGGGAAAGGGGGGAGAATCGCCTCTCCCCCGCCGGCCGTGGGGAAAAGGGGCCGAGCTGCTCCCTGGGCCGGGGGAAGAGGGGCGAAACAAGGGTGCTGGGAACAAACCCTCCTCGGCTGCCAGGGGAGGAGGAGGAGTGGATGGCACTGGATACGAAAAATTCACATTTCATTCACAGAAGATTTATAGACGATGACGTCTATAAGGAGTATACTCCAAAGTTGTGGACGATATCGTCTATAAATTGCGAGAAAGGAACCTTTACGATGGATATTGTTATGGATCTACTACGGCTGCTGGCTTCGGTTGTCATCGCCGTTATGGCCGGCAGGCTAATCGCAAAACTGAACCTTCCCCCCATCCTGGGATGGCTGATTGCCGGCATGATTCTCGGCCCCTATGCCCTCAACCTGTTGAGCGACTCGGTGCTGGAAGCTACCTGGCTGGAGGCAGCGGAAAGCCTGCTGGAGTGTGTCTTTGGCCTGATGATCGGTACCGAGATGATCTGGAAGGAGATGAAGAAAGCGGGGCTTTCCATCCTGGTTACCACCGTCACCGAATCGTTGGGAACCTTTGTGGTGGTCAGCCTGGTGTTTGGCGTGATCTTTGCGGTCACCGGCGTGCCGCTGTACCTGGCGTTTATGTTTGGCGGGATCGCCCTGGCCACCGCGCCGGCGCCCTCCCTGTCGGTGGTGAATACCCTGAAGACCGACGGCCCGGTAACCCGGACGCTGATCCCCATGGCGGCGCTGGACGATCTGGTGGGGGCGCTGGTCTTCTTCCTGGTTATCGCCTTTGTTTCCGCCCATATCTTGACGGCCGGCGTGCCGGTTACGGTGGTGTTGTTCCTGGTGTTTTTGCCGGTGCTCATCGGCATCGTTACCGGTTTTGTTACCGGGAAGCTGCTGCAGCACACCAAGCGGCCGGGCACTACCCTGGCCGTCATGGTGCTGATGCTGCTGGTGTCGGCCGGCATCGGTTTTGCCATCAACAGTATGCTGTCCACGCCGGTGCTGAACTTCATGCTGATCGGCATGTCCTTCTCCACCGTCTTTGCCAATATGGTGACCGAAGAACAGCTTGCCGGAATGATGAAGGTGATGAATCCGGTCATTGGATTTGCCATGGTGGTGGTCATCCTGAAGCTGGCCGCGCCCCTGGACTATCACCTGATCTTCGGCGCCGGCATCTACACCGCCGTGTATATTGTGGCCCGCGCCATCGGCAAGTACAGCGGCGCTTACTTTGGGGCGGCGGTCACCCATGCACCCCGGACGGTGAAAAAGTACCTGGGCTTTACCCTGCTGCCCCATTCCGGCGTGTCGCTGGTGTTTACCGGGATTGCGGTCTCGGTGCTGCAGGGCCCGGCTCCCGAGTGTGCCCAGATCATTCAGGGAACCATTGCGGCGGCGGCCGTGATCAACGAGATCATCGCTGTATTTGTTGCCAAAAAAGGATTTGAATGGGCCGGCGAGCTGTACCAGGCAAAGGGAGGCGCGCCTGCATGACCCAGAAGGAACGGCAGGAACGCAGCAGAGAGGAGATCTACCGGGCTGCGCGGGAAGAATTCGGCGCCCATGGCTACGACCAGGTGAACATGGAGCGTATCTGCGGCAACCACGGCATCTCCAAGGGAATGATGTACCACTACTATTCCAATAAAGATGAATTGTTCCTGCTCTGTGTGGAGAGAACGCTGGAGGAGCTTCGCAGGTACATCGAGGATCACATGGCCCAGCTGCCCCAGGAAGATGTGCTGACAGCCATCAAGGATTACTTCCTGATCCGGGAACAGTTTTTCCAGCTCCGGCCGGAGCAGAAGCTGATCTTTGAGGATGCGGTGCTGCATCCCCCCAAACACCTGGCAGACCAGATTCATCGTCTGCGGGCCCCGCTGCGGGAACTGAACTGGAGATTCATTGCCGACCAGGTGGCACGGATGCCCCTGCGGCCGGGGCTGGACCAGGAGAAGGTGGCCCGCTACCTGGAGAGCATGGAGTTTGTCTTTCAAAGCGCCATGGTGTCCTATCATGGACGAGAGGGAGATTGGGACCTTCACGGGATGCTGGAGGCCGCAGAAGAGCTGATCGACATGGTGCTGTTCGGCGTTCTGCAGCGGGCGGCGCTGCCGGCGGCATTCCCGGAAGAGGGTTGAACAAAGAAGCAGGGGAAACTCGTTGTGAGGCAACCCCTGTTTTAATGGACAAACGAAAAGGAGGAAATCCAATGAAACGGCTGATCCTGTTGGGAGGCCCCATGGGGGTGGGGAAGACCACCGCCGCCCGGTGCCTCAACCGGCTGCTGCCCCGCAGCGTCATGCTGGACGGGGACTGGTGCTGGATGATGGACCCGTTTGTGGTGAACGAGGAGACCAAGGAGATGGTGCTGGAGAACATCACCGCCCTGCTGAGAAACTTTCTCCGGTGCAGCCAGCTGGACCATGTGATCCTTTCCTGGGTGATGGACCGGCCGGAGATTGTCCAGGCGCTGCTGGAAAGGCTGGACAGGGAATCGTTCCGGCTGACCCACCTCTCCCTGGTATGCAGCCCCCAGGAGCTCCGCCGCCGGCTGGAAAAGGACGTGGCGGCCGGCCTTCGGGAGGAAGAGGTGATCCCCAGGAGCCTGGCCCGCCTGCCGCTCTATGCCGGGGCGGGGGGACGGCTGCTGCCGGTAGACGGCCTGACCCCGGAAGAGACGGCCCGCCAGATTGCCCGGTGGGTGGAGGAGGAAGGCTGACGGAGGCGCCAGCCTATCGGCAGCCCTCTTTTCCGCCGAGGATTGATACAGGCAAGGGGAAATCGGTTGAACATCAGGAAAGCGGCGCCTTTGGGCGCCGCTTTCCTGCTGAAAGAAGGGAAATCAGCCGTCTGCCGGTTGCAAAATCCTCCCAAAAGGCTATAATAGGGGAGGAAAACGACCAATACCGATCAGGAGGGATATTGTGAGCCAGCGCTATTTTGACAGCCATGTGCATTCCAGCAACTCGCCCGACGCCAGCCCCGATACGGTGGAGATGATTGCCGCCTCCGCCAGGGAGAAGGGCCTTGCCGGCGTCTGCATCACCGACCACTGTGATGTCAACTGCTATGAGGAGTGGGGGTGCGGAACCTGTATGGAGGGCTCCTTCCGGGATGTGGCGGCGGCCAAGGAACGGTTTAACCGGGACGGCTTCTTTGTGGGAATGGGCATCGAGCTGGGCCAGCCCCTCCAGGCGCTGGACAAGGTGGCGGAAGTGATGGCCATGGGGAAGTATGATTTTGTGCTGGGGTCGCTCCACAACGGGGACCAGTATGAGGACTATCACTACATCGATTCCCGGATGGACCCCTGGACCATCACCGAGAACTACTACGACACCATGCTTCGCACCGCCCAGTGGGGGCAGTTTGACGCCATGGCCCATATGACGCTGCCCCTGCGGTATGTCAAAGGGCGGGACGAGGTGGTGGATTTTCACCTGGGGCCCTACGAGGAACGGATCCAGGAGATCCTCCGGGTTCTTGCCCAGACGGGGAAGGGGATCGAGATCAACACCTCCGGCCTGCGCCAGCAGATCCAGGAGACGATGCCCACCCTTCCCTATTTGAAGCGCTTCCGCCAGCTGGGCGGGGAGATTGTGACCCTCGGGTCGGACAGCCACAACGCCCACGACCTTGCCGCCGGGTTTGCAGTGGCGGCACAGATACTGCGGGAGGCCGGGTTCTCCCACTTCGCCTATTTTCGGGACCGCAAGCCGGTGATGGTCCCCCTGGACTAGGGAGGATCCTATGGACCGGTGCGGCTTCTGTGGAAAAAAGACGGCTCCCGGGGAATCCTTTTGTTCCCAGGCCTGTCAGGACCGGTATGGCCGGGCGATAAAGAGGGACACGGCCAAAACCGGCTGGTTCCTGGCGGGGATCCTCCTGGGAATAGGGGTTCTGTTTGCCGGGGTATTTTCGCAGCGGGACCCGCTGATGGGCGGGGGGCTGCTGCTTCTGGGGGCGACCGTGGTGCTCCTGCCCCTGGCCACCCCCGAGACGGTGGTCCTCCTGGGCTGGCGGCGGGCCAGGCTGCTGGCCCGGGTGCTGGGCCTGGCCCTGCTGGGGATGGGGGTCTGGACCGGCTGGTTCTAGCCGGGGGGCCATTCGGCAGCAAAAAAGGGTGCTTCGTACCGCTATGGCACGAGGCACCCTTTCTTTGTTTTGCTGTTTTTAGAATCAGCCGGGGGGCCAGGCAAGCTTGCGGCCGCCCAGCACATGGAAGTGCAGGTGCTTCACCGTCTGCTGGCCGTCCTCGCCGCAGTTGTTCACAATGCGGTAGCCATTCTCGGCCAGGCCTTCCTGGGCCGCCACCTTGGCGATTACCTGGAACAGGTAGGCCACGATGGCGCTGTTCTCCTCGGTGATGTCGTTGGCGGAGGGGATATGCTCCTTGGGAATGGCCAGGAAATGGACCGGCGCCTGGGGATCGATGTCCTTGAAAACCAGGACCTTGTCGTCCTCATAGAGCTTGGCGCTGGGGATCTCCCCGGCAATGATCTTGCAGAACAAGCAGTCGCTGTGCATGGATTCTGTCCTCCTTTCCGAAAGCCCCGGGGGAACCGCCCCGGGGCCTATCTGCCGGGCCAGGGCCCGTGGTTACTTGGTAATCATCTTCTCCAGGATGACCGGCGCCTGAGCCAGGGCCTCGTCTACCCGGAAGATCTCGCTGGTGCCGCCCATGGCGCTGTCGGGCCGGCCGCCGCCGCTGCCGCCCACCAGGGAGGTGAGCTCCTTCACCAGCTTGCCGGCATGGGCGCCGGCCGCCACCGCGTCCTTGCCGCAGGAAACCGAGATGCTGGCCTTGCCGTCGGCAATGCCGCAGAGGATGGCCACAATGTTGGGATGGTTGGCCCGGGCCATATCCCCCATGGACCGGAGGGCGTCCGCCTTGGCGTCGTTGAAGGTGGCGGATACCAGCCGCAGGGAACCCACCTGGCGGGCATCCTGAAGGGCACGCCTCATGTTGATGTCGGCCAGCCGCTGGTTCAGGTTGGCAATTTCCCGATCCTTTGCCTTCAAATCGCCGGAGAGGACCGCTACCTTGGCGGGAAGCTCGGCAGGATTGCTCAGCTTGAGGGTGGCGGCGGCGTCGGCCAGGAGATGGTCGTCCTGGCGGATGTAATCCATCACGCCCTTGCCGGTTACCGCCTCAATCCGGCGGATGCCGGCGGCCACCGAGGACTCCTTCACAATCTTGAAGAGCCCAACCTTGGCGCTGTTGCTCACATGGCAGCCGCCGCACAGCTCCTTGGAGAAGTCGCCCACGCTGACCACCCGCACCCGGTCGCCGTACTTTTCCCCAAAGAGGGCCATGGCGCCCTCGGCCTTTGCCTCATCGATGGACATCTCCTGGGTAGACAGATCGATGGCCTCCAGGATCTTGCTGTTGACGATGTCCTCCACCTGGCGCAGCTCGTCGGCGGTCATGGCGGAGAAGTGGGAGAAGTCGAACCGGCACACGTGCTCGTCCACCATGGAGCCGGCCTGGTGGACATGGTCCCCCAGCACCTGGCGCAGGGCGGCCTGCAGCATGTGGCAGGCGGTGTGGTTGCGGGTGATGTCCGCCCGGCGGGAGGCGTCCACGGCGGTCTGCACCTGGTCGCCCCGGGAGACGATGCCGCTCTTCACCACGCCGTTGTGGATGAAGAGCCCGTCGGCAGAGCGGCGGGTGTCGGTCACTTCAAAGACCATGTGGTCGGAGGTGATGAGGCCGGTATCGCCCACCTGGCCGCCCATCTCGGCATAGAAGGGGGTCTCGGTGAGGATGAGGGCGGCGGGGTCGCCGGTGCCCGCCTGATCCACCAGGGCGCCGTCCACCATGATGGCCTGGACCTGGGCATTCCCGGTGAGGGACTGATAGCCGGTGAAGAGGTTGGTCAGCTTGGAGCCGGCAAGGGCGTCCTCCACCCAGCTCACGTCGCCAAGGGCGGCGCGGGCTTCCCGAGCCCGCTTCCGCTGCTCGTCCATCAGGTGGGAGAACTCCTCCTCGTCCACGCCCAGGCCCTTCTCGTCCAGGATTTCCTTGGTCAGGTCGATGGGGAAGCCGAAGGTGTCGTACAGCTTGAAGGCCTCGGCGCCGGAGAGCTTCCGGGTGCCGTCCATGGTGGAATCCAGCTTGTCAATCAGGCTGGAGAGAAGCTCGATGCCCTGGTCGATGGTGCGGGCAAACCGCTCCTCCTCCACCCGGATCACCTTGATGATGTAGTCCTTGTGCTGCTCCAGCTCCGGATAGGCGACCTTGTTCTCCTGGATCACCGTCTCACAAACCTTGTACAGGAAGGGCTCGTGGATGCCCAGCATCCGGCCGTGGCGGGCCGCCCGCCGCAGCAGCCGGCGGAGCACATAGCCCCGGCCCTCGTTCTGGGGAACGATGCCGTCGCTGATCATCATGGTGGTGGAACGGATGTGGTCGGTGATGACCCGCAGGGAGACGTCGGTTTTTTCGTCCTGCTTGTAGGTAACGCCGGCAATCTTGCAGATGTGCTGCATAATCCGCTGGACGGTGTCCACCTCAAAGAGGTTGTCCACCCCCTGCATGATGCAGGCCAGCCGCTCCAGGCCCATGCCGGTGTCGATGTTGGGATGCTCCAGGGGCGGGTAGTTGCCCTTGCCGTCCCCGTCGAACTGGGTGAAGACCAGGTTCCAGAACTCCACGTACCGGTCGCAGTCGCAGCCTACGCCGCAGGTGGGCTTGCCGCAGCCGTACTTCTCGCCCCGGTCAAAGTAGATCTCGGAGCAGGGGCCGCAGGGGCCGCTGCCGATCTCCCAGAAGTTGTCCTCCTTGCCCAGGCGGACCACCCGCTCGGCGGGGACGCCCCGGTGCTCGGTCCAGATCTTGAAGGCCTCGTCGTCGTTTTCGTAGATGGTGACCCACAGCTTGTCGGTGGGCATCTTCAGCACCTGGGTGATGAACTCCCAGGCCCAGGTGGTGGCCTCCTCCTTGAAGTAATCCCCAAAGGAGAAGTTGCCCAGCATCTCGAAGTAGGTGCCGTGGCGGGCCGTCTTGCCCACCCGCTCAATGTCGGGGGTACGGATGCACTTTTGGCAGGTGGTCACCCGCTTGTTGGGCGGGGTTTTCACCCCCAGGAAGTATTTCTTCATCGGCGCCATGCCCGAGTTGATGAGCAGCAGGCTGGCGTCGTCCTGGGGAACCAGGGGGAAGCTGGGAAGGCGGGTGTGGCCCTTGCTTTCAAAGAAAGAGAGAAACATCTCCCGCAGCTCGTTCAGTCCAGTCCATTCCATAATGGTTTTGACACACTCCTCTTTTAATCTCCTGTGAAAAACAAAAACAGCCTTCCTCCCATGCCTGGGACGAAGGCTTGTCGCTCCGTGGTACCACCCAGCTTGCAGCGCAAAGCACTGCCGCTCGTTTTGGAAGGGATAACGGTTTCCGGCCGTTCCTGCTCGCCGCAGGAAAACTCGGGGGTGGCTGTGCCCATTCCCGCCTTGAAAAGCTTGCAGCCGATGGCTTTTCTCTCTGGAAAGGGGAAAGAGGGCTGGGTCCCGTCGCTGTTTTTCACCATATCGGTTTTATTATAGCCCGCGGTCAGCCGCCTGTCAACCAAGAAGCCACCTCTTGGGACAAAAAATTCCCCGTTTCCTCCGGTTTCGCCTCCCGGGAGGCGAGGGCGTTTTCCAGCTCCTCCCACAGCTCCACCAGGGCAAAGCCCATGCGGCAGCCGGGGGCCTGGTCCAGGTCCTGGATCTCCTGGGCCTGGGGGCTGCCGGGGGCGAGGGCCGCCGGGACACAGAGGGGCGGATACATGACGCACCACCAGTTGTGCCCCTCCCCGGCGCCGATGACCACCCGCACCGCCAGGTACCGCCCCGCAGGGAGGATGTACTGGTCATACTGCCTGGTTTCAAAGAAGGTGGGGGCCAGGGTGACCGTCACCGGGTAATCGAAGCCCTGGCGGGCAATCTCCTCCCGGGCCAGCTGTTCCAGCTGAGGGAGGGACTCCCGGGCCGCCGCCACCGCCTGGGGCAGGTCCTGGGCCTGGGCAAAGAGGGCGGTTCCCTCTTGCAGGAGCCGGTCCCGCACCGCCAGCTTCAGGGCCTGGTCCTCCTGGGAATCGGAATTGGCCAGAATGTGCAGCCGCAGAACCTCCTGGCGGATCTGGCCGCAGTCCTGGGCGAAGGTGGCCAGGGGCCCCAGCACCAGCGCGATCAACAGTCCTGCCAGCAGGATGGGTTCCAGGGGAATGGAGTTCCGTTTCATGAAAAAAGCCGTCCTTTCCTGAGATGCTGCTCTCAGTATGGACGGCGGGGAAGGGGGTTATGCGGGAAATGTTTCCTTTTTTATAGCCGCAGCAGCCCCAGGCGGCGGATTCGCACCGCTTTTACCGGGCACATTTCCTGGCAGCAGTAGCAGCGGATGCAGCCTTTGGGATCGATGCGGGCCTTCCGATTCTCCAGGGAGATGGCCTTGGGGGGACAGCTCTCGGCACAGCGGCCGCAGCCGATGCAGTCCTTCCGGGAGATAACCGGCCGGGGAGCGGCCAGCCGGTCGATGCACCACCGGGCGGGGCGGCGCAGGGAGGCCGGCAGGAAGGCGGTAAAGTCCACCCCGGCCGCGGTGGCCGGCAGGCGGAAGGGGATCACCGGGCAGGGGTCTCCCGTTACCTCCAGCTGGTCCGGGTCCGGGGGGCAGAGCCCCTGCCGGATCGACTGGGCCACCGTGGCCGCCTCCATGGGGTCCAGGCCGATGAGGCGGCAGGCCAGCAGGTCCAGCGCGAACACGTCCCGGGAGGCCAGGGTGTAGCCGGCGTATTTGGGATCGCCCCCTGCGGGCCCGTCCCCCTCCATGGCCATCACCCCGTCCAGCAGGGTGACCTGGGGGGCCACCAGCAGGGCCAGGTCCACCAGCATCCCGGCAAAGCGTTCCTTTTGGGGGAAACGGAAGTGGAGCTCCGGCTTTTGCAGCCCGGGAACGCAGCCCAGCAGGTTCTTGACCCCGCCGGAAAGGGTGGTCATGGCGTGGGTTTTCAGCTTGGGCAGGTTGATGACCAGGTCGGCCTCCAGAAGGGGGGAGAGGAGAGAGAATTCCCGGCAGATCTCCCCCTGGGGGAAGGAAACCGCCTGGTAGGACACGTCCGTGTTGAGGACCGCCCCTTCCTGGGCCGCCAGCTCCATGCCCGCCGCCCGGTAGATCCCCTTCAGCAGCTCGGGGGTATACAGGCCCCCCGGGCTGTCCAGCAGGGTGATCCGGCGGACGCCGCGGCGGCGCAGCCAGCGAACCACCGCTGCCGCCAGCTGGGGATGGGTGGTGATGGCCGCGTCCGGCCGGGCGCCTTTGAGCAGGTTGGGTTTGAGGGCTACCCGGGACGAGGGGGACAATGTATCAGAAAGGTGGAGCGCCGCAAAGTGACGCTCCACCGCCTGATCCAGCTCCTCGGGGGTGTAGCCGTCGGTTTTCACACAGGAAACCAGCAACGGGAACCGCCTCCTTTGGGATCGAAAACGAAGTTGGAAAAATTATTGGGCTTTCAACTCCTGGAGGAACCGCTCAATCCGCTTGAGGGCCTCTACCAGGTGATCCACCGAGTAGGAGTAGGAGATCCGCACAAAGCCTTCCCCGCTCGCGCCGAAGGCGGAGCCGGGCACCACCGCCACCTTCTGGGAACGGAGGAGCCGCTCGCAGAATTCCTCGGAGGAAAGGCCGGTGGACTGGATGGAGGGGAAGACGTAAAACGCCCCCTGGGGGTCGAAGCAGCTGAGGCCCATCCGGTTGAGGGAATCCACAATCAGCCCCCGGCGCATGTTGTACTCCACCGCCATCCGCTCGATCTCCTCGTCACACTCCGGCTTGAGGGCCTTTACCGCCGCGTACTGGGCAGTGGTGGGGGCGCTCATAATGGCGAACTGGTGGATCTTGGTCATCTGCTGGATGATGGGAGCGGGGCCGGCCGCATAGCCCAGCCGCCAGCCGGTCATGGCGTAGGCCTTGGAGAAGCCGCTCACCAGGATGGTGCGCTCCTGCATCCCCTCGATGGAGGCGAAGGAGACGTGGGGCTCCTCGTAGGTCAGCTCCCCGTAGATCTCGTCCGAGAGGACCATGATGTTGGTCCCCCGCAGCACCTGGGCAATCTCCTCCAGGTGGCGGCGGCGCATGACCGCGCCGGTGGGGTTGTTGGGATAGGGGAGGATGAGCAGCTTGGTCTTGGGGGTGATGGCCGCCCGCAGCTCGTCGGCAGTGAGGCGGAAGGCGTTTTCCGCCTTGGTGGGGATGGCCACCGGCACGCCGCCGGCCATCCGGGTAAGGGGGTCATAACAGACGAAGCAGGGCTCGGGGATGAGCACCTCGTCCCCCGGCTCCACCAGCGCCCGGATACAGCCGTCGATGGCCTCGCTGCCGCCCACGGTGATGAGGATCTCGGTTTTGGGCTGGTAATCCACCCCGAACCGGCGGTGCAGATAGGTGCTGATCTCCTGGCGCAGCTCCATCAGGCCGGCGTTGGCGGTGTAAAAGGTGTAGCCCTTTTCCAGGGACTCGATTCCCGCCCGGCGGATGGCGTAGGGCGTTTTGAAATCCGGCTCGCCCACTCCCAGGGAGATGACGTCGTCCATCTCGGCGGCCAGGTCAAAGAAGCGGCGGATGCCGGAGGGCTTGAGCCCGGTGACCACCGATGACAAAACATGGCTGTAATCCATCATAAACCAGTTACCTCCCGGGTATCAATCTCTTTTTCAATCACCGACTTGCCCCGCTCCTTGTACTTTTTCAGCACAAAATGGGTGCTGGTGGACTGGACCGCATCGATGGGGGCCAGGCATTGGGAGACAAACAGGGCCACGTCCTTGAAGCTTTTTCCCCGGACGGTGAGGGCCAGGTCGTAGGCGCCGCTCATCAGGTACACGGTCTCCACCTGGTCGTACTGCATCAGCTGGTTGGCAATCTCGTCAAAGCCGTGGCCGCTTTGGGGGATCACCTTCAGCTCGATGCGGGCGTGGCAGAGATCGCGGTCGGTCTTGTCCCAGTTGATGAGGGTCTTGTACCCCAGGATGACCCCCTCCCGCTCGTAGGCCTCGATGGCCGCCTCCACTTCTTCCTCGGTTTTTCCCAACATGGCTGCCAGCTGACGGTTGGAAAGACGGGCGTTGTTTTCCAAGGCGATCAGTAAGGTATCCATCCAATCTTCCTCCTTCTCTGTCGACAAAGCGGCGGTGATTCCTCCTCCTGCCGCCGCGGGCCGCGGTGGAAAGAAGAGGTTTTTCTACCAGTATATCGTTCTTTTGCCAAAGATGCAAGGCAAAAATTGCCCGGCCGTCCCCTTTCGTCCGGGAAAAGCCCCCCAAATGCGAAAAAAGAAAGCCTCCCCGGTCGTTTGCAGAAAACCGGGGAGGCCACAGTGCTAGGAGCCGGCCTCCTCCCAAAGGAGCCAGCTGGTACAGGAGGGATCGACGGCCTGGCGGCTGTTGAGGGCCACCTCCAGGGCAGCGTCGCCGGCGCCGTCTCCATCACGGTCCAGCTGGAACCGGGCATACTGGTCCGCCACATAATAGGCGGTGCCGGCCCCCTCCAGCAGCTGGCAGGGAACGGGGGAACCTTCGGTGGGGGAGAGGGCCTGGGCCAGCTGGTCCGGGGTCATCTCTTCCGTCACCCCGTCCACCAGGGCGTCCAGCCGTCCCTCCAGGCGGAGGGGCCGGTCCTGGGGGAGAAGGAGGGGAAGCAGGCCGTCCTCGTCCGTCCCGCCGGCCTCAAAGACGATCTCCACCCCTTCCTCCGGCAGCGGGGCGCAGAAGCGCCCGGCGTGGAGAAGCTGGGCGTCGGTTCCCGTCTGGGCTTGGAAGTCCTGGTAGGTCATCTCTCCATAGGGGAGAAGGGCCTCCTTGACGGCGACGGCGGGCAGCGGGGAAGAGGCGCCGCCGGTGCTTCCGCTACAGGCGGCGAGGAAAAGGAGCGCCAGGCAGAGGGGAACAAGGAACCGTTTCATGGGGAAATTCCTCCTTTTTTGGCGGTGGGCGGCGGAGACCGGGGAAAACGCCTGGACCTTCGCAAGGCGTTTTCTGCCTCGGCGGCTTTGGCTCCATTCTAGCACAGCCCGGGAGGGAAGGCAACGGCGGGGAAGGGGAGAAATAGTTCTTGACATAGGTCAAAAACCGTGATATTCTTGACTTATGTCAGATATGGAGGTGTTCCCCATGCCCAGACCCCCCAAGTGCCGCCGGGTTTGTGCCGCGCCGCGGCGGGTGGAATTTGTCCCGGCGGGGCCGCCCTGCCAGGAACAGCCGGTGATTCTCCAGCTGGACGAGTACGAGGTGATCCGCCTTATCGACCTGGAGGAGATGACCCAGGAGGAGTGCGCCCGCCAGATGGACGTGGCCCGCACCACCGTCACCGGTATCTACGACCGGGCGCGGCGGAAGATCGCCCTGGCCATTGTGGAGGGGCGGCGGCTGGTGATCCGGGGAGGGAACATCCAGATCTGTTCCGGCGAGGGCCGGGGCTGCGGCAAGGCCTGCTGCCGCCATCGAACGAAGAAAGGAATGGTATCCCATGAAAATTGCGGTAACCTATGACAACGGACAGATTTTTCAGCACTTTGGCCACACCGAGACCTTCAAGGTCTACGAGGTGGAGGGGAAGGAGATTCGTTCTTCCCAGATCATCGGCACCAACGGCACCGGGCACGGGGCGCTGGCGACCCTGCTGCGGGACCTGGGGGCCCGGGTGCTGATCTGCGGCGGCATCGGCGCCGGCGCCCAGAACGCCCTGGCAGAGGCAGGGGTTCAGCTCTTCGGCGGGGTGACCGGCGACGCGGATGCGGCGGTCCAGGCCTATCTGGACGGGACGCTGGCCTACAATCCCAACGTCCAGTGCAGCCACCACGGCGAGCACGGCCACGGCGAGGGCCACAGCTGCGGCCATCATGAGGGCGGCCACAGCTGCGGCGGCCACTGCGGCAGCCACTGATTCCTGAACACAAGAAAACCGGCGTCCCCTTTTCCGAAGGGGGCGCCGGTTTTTGCTGTATATCGGGAGTTACTTGGGAACCTGGACCCCCGCAAGGGCCTCGGCGATGTTGAGGGTGTGGTCCAGCAGACGCTCGATGTCGGTGAGCATCTCGCTGTACAGGATGCTCAGCTCGGCGGAGGTGCCGCCGTCCCGCATCCGGTCCAGCTGGGCGGTCCGGTATTGCTTGTTCCGGTCGTCGCTCTCCTTTTCCAGCCGGGAAACGGTTTCCAGCATGGAGAGCTTGTCCCCGTCGTCGGCAAAGGTGATGGCATCCAGGGCCTGCTTGGTCATCGTCCGCAGGCCCTCCAGCTCGGTGGTGGTGGAGGCGTCCAGCTGGATCTTCCGCTCCTGGAGGGCGGGAAGGTACTCCGCCATGTTCATGGCGTGGTCGCCAATCCGCTCGATGTTGCTGCAAACCTCCAGCATCCGGGAAAAACGGTCCGAGTCGGTGCTGGACATCTCGTGGGTGGACACCCGGCTGATGCACCGGGTGATCTCCGCGTTGTACTGGTCGATGGTGTCCTCCTGCTTGGAGACCAGGTCCAGCAGGACCGGGCTGCGCTGAAGCAGAGCGTCAAAGGCCATCTCCACATTGGCGGCGGCCAGGGCGAACATGAGAGCCTCCTGCTTGCGAAGCTCCGACAGGGCGATGGCGGTAGACCCCATGCTCCGCTCGTCCACAAACTCCAGATGGATGCCGTCGTCCAGCTCCTGGGTGGGCAGATCGGGAAGGACCTTCCGGGAGAAGGCCGCCAGCTTGTCGCCGAAGGGGAAGAGCACCACCGTGGTGGTGATGTTGAAGATAACGTGGGTGACGGCAATCTGGGAGGGAACATCCCCCGGCAGGAAGCCCTGGATCACCTCCACAAAGGGGGTCAGCAGGCAGATGGCGGTGAAGAGGGCGGTACCGATCACGTTGAAGGTCAGGTGGATGATGGTGGTCCGCTTGGCGTTCCGATTGCCCCCCAGGGCGGCTAGGACGGCGGTGATACAGGTGCCGATGTTCTGGCCGAAGAGGACATAGACCGCGCTGTCCAGGCCGATGAGGCCGCTGAAGGCCAGTGCCTGAAGAATGCCGATGCTGGCGGAGGAGCTTTGGATAATGGCAGTGAAGATCATGCCGGTGAGGATACCCAGAATCGGGTTGGAGAAGCGGGTGAGCAGCTGGATAAAGGGCTCATACTCCCGCAAGGGGGCCATGGCGCTGCTCATCAGATCCATGCCGATGAACAGGATGCCCAGGCCGGCGATGATCTGCCCCACGCAGGCCACCTTCTCCTTCTTGCTGAGCATGGTGAGGGCGACGCCCACAAAGGCGATGAGCGGGGCGATCATCCCGATGTCCAGGGCAATCAGCAGGCCGGTGACGGTGGTGCCGATGTTGGCGCCCATGATGACCCCCACTGCCTGGGTCAGGGTCATCAGGCCGGAGTTGACGAAGCCCACCACCATGACGGTGGTAGCAGAGGAGCTCTGGATCACCGCCGTGATTCCCGCTCCCACCAGGACACCCAGCAGACGGTTGGAGGTGAGGGTTTCCAGCACCGACTTGAGCCGGTCGCCGGCGGCCACCTCCAGATTGGCGCACATGGTGTTCATGCCGTAGAGAAAGAGGGCCAGCCCGCCCAACAACAAAAAGACGTCTTGCAGCTCCATGAATTTTCTCCTTACTCCTTCCTGGATGGCCGCGGGGGACCATCACGGGGTAAATATTCTACGACCTTATTATTGCAAAAGTATGAAGTTCTTGCAAGAAAAAGTTTCGCCAATTCCCATAAAATCGATGAAATTTTACATTTGACTGATTTTGAAAGGAAAAGCTTTGCCTTTTTGTCAATTTTTGAATACAATGAAGGAAAAGGGGGGTGAGGGAACATGACGGAGTATCGCCCGGCGAGGCCGCTTTTCTGGTGGACGGTGGGGATTCTCCTCTCCCTGGCGGCGCTGATCCTGCTGGAAAGGGGCGGCTTGCTGCTGCTGGGAGCGGTGGCCCTGTGCGCAGCGGGGCTTTTCCTGCCGCGGACCCGGACGGTGGCCCTGCTGGCCGGGACGGCGGTGCTGGCCGGGGGAGCCGCCCTGGCCTTTTGGGAGCTGTCCGCCGCCCCGGTGTGGGCCCTCGCGGGACAGGAGCACCCGTTCCAGGGGCTGGTCCTCTCGGTGGAGGAGCTGGACGGGGCCGCCCGGTACCAGCTGTACGGCGAGACCCCGGCCCTGGAAGGACGGCGGATCCTTCTGCCGGTCGTCTCCTTCCAGGAGGAACTGCTGCAGCCGGGGCAGGAGGTGGAGGGGGTCGTCGCCTTCTCCCGGCCGGTGGACCGGGAAGGACGGCACTGGCTCCATTCCCAGGATTTCCTCTTGGAGGGGGAGGGGGTGCTCACCCCTTCGGTCAATGGGCTGTCGTCCACGGCGCGGGGGCGGGTTCTGGGTCTGCGCGTCGCCATGCTCCAGGCCCTGGACCGGGCACTCCCCGCCCCGGCGGCCGGGCTGGCCCGAGCCCTGCTCCTTTCGGATGACAGCGCCGTGGAACCGGAGTTGCTGGCGGCCATGCGCCGCTGCGGCACCGCCCATCTGTTGGTGGTATCCGGGTACCATGTCTCTCTCCTGCTGGGCGGACTGACGGCGGTGTTCCGTCGGCTGCGCAGCCCCATGTGGGTCCAGTTGTTGTGGGGCGGAGTCGTTTTGCTGGGCTTCGGGGCGCTGGTGGGGTTCACCCCGTCGGTTGTGCGGGCGCTGGTGATGGGCGGGGCCTGTCTGCTGGCCCAGGCGGTAGGCCGGGAACAGGACTCCCTCACGGCTCTGGCGCTGGCCGCAGCGCTGCTGCTCCTGGGAAACCCTTACCGGCTGCTTTCCTGGAGCTTCCTCCTCTCTTTCGTGTCCACCCTGTCGGTCCTTCTCTTTACCCAGCCGATCCTGGGCTGGATGACCGCCCGGGCCAGGGCGGCCAGGAGACCCATTCCGGTTCTGGTACAGGGGGTGGCCGGAACAGTGGGGGTATCGGTGGCGGCGGCGGTCCTCACCTTTCCCGTTCAGGCGGTCATGTTTGGATGGCTGCCCCTCCTTTCTCCCCTGGCCAATCTGCTGGTGGCGCCGCTGGTGCCGGTTCTCTTTTTTGGCGGGGCGGCGGCCGCGTTTTTGGGGCTGGCGGGGACAGCGGTCCCCGGCTGGCTCTCGGGAATCTGCCAGCTGGCCGCGTGGCTGATGGACGGCAGCTCCCGCCTGATGGCGTCCCTGCGAGGCGCCTCCCTCCCGGTGAACGACTGGTGGATGGTGGGATGGCTGTTTGGCGCGGCGGCGGTTCTTTTGGCAGCTCGGGCAGCCCGGTTCTCCGCCCGGCAGGCCCGGTGGCTGGTGCTGCTGGCGGTGCCGCTCCTGGTGGGGAGCGGCCTGTCCGGCCTGGACCACAACCGGTCGATCGCCCTGGTGGCCCAGTCGGACTGCGGCAATCTGGTGGCCTCCCGAGGCGGCAAAGGGGCGGTGGTCCTGGACCGGATGGAGGATCCGGACAGGCTGGAGGAGCTGGTCCTGCTGCTGGACCGGCAGAACGTCCGCCAGGTGGAGCTTCTGGTCTGCCTGCCCGGGGCCGGGGCGGAGTATATCGCCGAGGCCTGCCGCCTTCTGGAGCCCCAGGCGGTGCTGCTTCCCCGCGGGCGGGAAAACCGGGACGGCCTGCGGCTGCCGGACAGTGTCTGGACCGGGACCCCAGAAGAGAGCCGCGTTCAGCTTCTGGGAGGACTGGTTTGCCCGGCCCAGGTGGAGGAGGAGTATTTGGTTTTGGAAATCGGCGGCGGGAAGGTGCTGAAATTGTTTGCCGGGTATGGTATAATAAAGGACAAGTCACCTCTGCGGGAGGTGAACGCCGCGGCCACGCCGGTGGGGAGCCTGGTGGCGATGGACGGGTCGCTGCGCCCGGTGACCTTGGTGGATGGAAGCCAGCGGATATGGATACCAGTGGAGTGAGGAGGGAGAGCCATGCGGCTGAAAAGCGAGAAGGAACTGTCGGCCCAGCTGGCCGCCGGGACCCTGGCGCCCGCCTATCTCCTCTGCGGAAGCCAGGAATATCTGATTGACAAGGCCCTGGCTGCCCTGCTGAAGAAGGCGGTGCCCGGCGGGATGGAGGCCTTCAACCTTCAGCGGCTGGACGGGAAGGAGGGGATCGTCCTGGACGACCTCCTTGCCGCCATGGAGGCCCTTCCTCTCATGGCCCGGCGAAAGTGCGTGGTGGTGGACGACCTGAATCCGGAGGCTCTCTCCGCCGGCGACCTGGACCGCCTGGCCCAGGAGATGGCGGACCTGCCGGAGAGCTGCGTTCTGGCGGTCACGGTGAAGAGCTTCCCCATCAAGGCGGTCAAGGGCAAGAAGAAGGACAAGGCTGCCCGGCTGGTGGAGCTGTTTGAAAAGCACAAGCGGGCCGTGGTGTTGGACCTGTCGGTGGCGGCCCAGTCGGACACCGTCCGGATGCTGCGGGAGCTGGCCCAGCGGCGGGGATGCCAGCTGTCCCCCCAGCTGGCGTCCCACCTGATGAACCGGGTGGGCGGCGACCTGCTCCAGCTGCGCAGCGAGGTGGAGAAGGTCTGTGCCTATGCCGGCGGAGGGGCCATCACCCGGGAACAGATCGACCGGGTGGGGGCCCTCACCATCGATGCGGGGGTGTTTGAGCTGTCCAAGGCCATCCTGCGGCGGGACTACGCCGGTTCTCTGCGGGTGATTGGGGACCTGCTCTACCAGAAGGAGGAGCCCACCGCCATTCTGGCGGCGGTGACCGCCTCCTTTGTGGATCTGTACCGGGCCAAGGTGGCCAAGCGCGCCAAGGTGGAGGGCGGCGAGGCGATGAACGCCTTTGGGTATTACGGCTCCCGCCAGTTCCGATACACCAGGGCTGCCTCGGACGAGGGACGGTACTCCAAGGACTTCCTTCGGGAAGCGCTGCTGGTGCTGGCCCAGGCGGACCTCACTCTGAAGAGCCAGCGGATGGACGGACGGGTGGTGCTGGAGAAAGCGGTGACCCAGATCTTTCTCCTGGCCCAGGCCGACCGGCCTGCCTTCCGGTCTTGAAAGGGGGCGGAAGGATGGAGCGGTACCCTCTGCGCAAGCCGGTCATCGTGGAAGGCCGGTACGACAAGATCAAGCTGGACAGCCTGTTTGTGGGGGAGATCATCCCCACCGACGGCTTTCGCATCTTCAAGGAACCCGGCCGGCTGGCGCTGATCCGCTCGCTGGCGGCCAAAACCGGCATCATCGTCCTTACCGACTCGGACCAGGCCGGTTTCAAAATCCGTTCCTATCTGGCCAGCGCCATTCCCCGCGACCAGATTACCCACCTGTATATCCCGGACATCACCGGCAAGGAAAAACGAAAGACCCACCCCTCCGCCGAGGGCACCCTGGGGGTGGAAGGGGTACCCGCCCAGGTGATTTTGGAGGCCTTCCGGGAGGCGGGGGAGCTGGACGGCCCGGCGCCCCGGCCCTCCCGCCCCATCACCAAGCTGGATCTGTACGAGGCGGGGCTGTCCGGCGGGGAAGGGAGCCGGGCCCTGCGCAGCGCCCTCCTTGCCCGGCTGGACCTTCCGGCCCGCCTAGGGACCAACGCCCTGGTGGGGGTGCTCAACCGCCTGCTGGATTACGACCAATTCTGCCGGCTGCTGGAGGAACTTCGGCAGCCGGGTGCTGCAAAGGAGAATGAACCATGAACGATCAACAGAAGAAACCCGCCGCCGACCGGCCCAGCACCTTTGTGACGGTGGTGGGGATCGCTGCGGTCATTACCGCCCTGTGCAACTTCGGAGGGATCATCCCCTGGCCGGTTCACCAGCTGTGTATTGCCGCCGGCTTTGGTTATGGGGCGCTGGACAAGGGAAATACCAACCCCAAGGTGCGGATCGCCTTCGGCGTCTGCGCCGTCATCTTTGTGGGCCTCTTTGTCTTTTCCCTGGTGGGGATGGGCTGATGGAGGTATGGGAACTGTATGACCGGGAGGGAAACCCCACCGGCCGCCGGATCTGCCGGGGGGAGCCAATCCCGGCGGGCTACCGGTACCTGGCCGCCGAGGTGTGGATTACCGACGGGGCCGGCCGCCTGCTGATCCAGCAGCGTTCCCTTGCCAAGAAGGCCTTTCCCGGCCGCTGGGGGATGACCACCGGCTGCATGGTGGTGGGGGAAGACTCCCGCCAGGGGGCCGCCCGGGAGGTGGCCGAGGAGCTGGGCATCGCCGTGGAGCCCCGGGAGCTGGAGTTCTGGCGGCGGTTTGTGCGGAAGGAGGCCATCTGGGACGTGTACCGCCTCTGCCGGCCGGCGGCCCTGGAGGACCTGCGGCTGCAAGGGGAAGAGGTGCTCCAGGCCGATTGGGAAACCCCGGCCCAGATTCGGGAGCGGGCCGCCAAAGGAGAGATGGTGGAGTACCCGGAGTTTCTTGCCCTTCTGGCCCAAGCGGAGAAGGAGTGGCTTCCTTAAGTCCCCAGGAGAGGAGGATGACCGGTTGAACCTGGATAGCTTTTCCTTTATCTTTGTTTTTCTGCCCCTGTCCCTGGGGGCCTACTATCTGGCGCCTCCCCGCCGCCGCCCGGCGGTGGTGCTGGGGGTGTCTTTGGTTTTTTATGTCCTCCTGGAGGGACGGTGGATTCTGCTGATGGCCGCCTCCCTGGGGGTGGATTTTGCCATCAGCCGGGCAATCCACCGCTTTGGCCCCCGGGACGACCGGAGCCGGCGGCTGCTGGCCCTGGCGGTGGGAAAAAGCCTGCTGCTGATGCTGGGGTCCACCGCCCTGAGGCAAATTTACCAGATCCACCAGCCCCTGGGGATCTATCTGTATACCCTTTCCTCCCTGGGGTATCTGATCGACCTGTACTGGGGGGAGATCGACTACCAGCCCAGCCTGGTGAACTATGGGGTGCTGTGCTGCTTTTTTGGCAAGCTGTACGCCGGCCCGCTGGTGGAGGCGAAGGAGTTTTTCCCCCAGCTGAAGGACCCCCGCCCCTCTCTGGATCAGGTGGGGGAGGGGATGATGATCTTTGTCCAGGGTTTGGCCAAGAAGGTGATCCTGGCCGACGGAATCATCTCCTTCTACCAGCAGCTGGCGGCCCTCACCCAGAACGAGATGAGCGTGATCGGGGCGTGGGCCACCGTATTTGCCGCCATGTTCACCCTCTATTTCCGCCTGTCGGCCTACTGTGACATGGCCAAGGGGCTGGGGCGGATGTTCGGCCTGGAGCTGCCGGACAACTTCTACTACCCCATCCAGTCCCGGACGGTGACCGACTTTTTCAGCCGGTTCAATATGACGGTGAGCAGGTATATCCGCCACTACGTCTACGGGAGCCTGGGCTCGGACCAGAACGGCGGTCTGTCCACCAGCCTGAATGTCATGCTGACAGCCATGCTCATGGGGCTGTGGTTTGGCTTGGGGATCAATTACCTGATGTGGGGCGTCTTTCTGGGGGCCTTTATTGTGGTGGAGACCCTCTTTGGCCAGCGGATCATCAAGGTGGTGCCGCCCTTTTTCCTGCGGATCTACACCTTTGCCGTGACCCTCCTCTCCTTTGCCCTCTTTGCCACCACCAGCCTTCGGCAGGCGAGTCAGTACCTGCAGGCCATGTTTGGCCGGGGCGGAATTCCCTTTTTGGACAACGAGGTTCTCTACCTCTTCTCCACCAATTACCTGGTCCTGATTCTCTGCCTTCTTCTGTCCACCAGCCTGTTCCACACCATCTTCCGTTTTCTGCGCCGCCAGTTTCCCAGCGGGGCGACGGCGCTGGGAGCGTTGGGAAATCTGGCTCTTCTGGCCCTGACCGTGGCCCTGATGCTGTAAGGGGGGAAGACGATGATCAAGCGCATAACCATTTTGCTGATGCTGGCTGTGTTGGTGGTGGCCCCCCTGGGAACCATTCTGTCCAGCCCGGAGGGGCTGGGCCAGGTGAAGGATCTGGAGAGCCTGGAGGAATATTTGCAGGACAATTTCTGGGAGCGGCAGCCCCTCATCGACCTGGCCCGCTGGTTCCAGCTGACCGGGGGCCTGGTGGAGCGCAACGACGTGTTCTACTCGGAGGAGGGGCTGATTGAGGACTTCCAGCCGGAGGACCCCTATGCCGCCAGCACGGTCAACACCCGGGAGATCATCCACTTTTCCGAGAGCAACAGCTGTCCGGTGGCCCTGGTGCTGATCCCCACCGCCCGGGCGGTGAAGCA
This sequence comes from Candidatus Heteroruminococcus faecigallinarum, assembly GCA_904387055.1. Lineage (GTDB taxonomy): Bacteria > Bacillota > Clostridia > Oscillospirales > Ruminococcaceae > Heteroruminococcus > Heteroruminococcus faecigallinarum. The sequence continues at coordinate 40,413 of CAJFKV010000011.1, forward strand.
GGAGCAGGTGCCCGCCTTCCTGGTGGACAAGGGATTCAACCAGAAGACCTTCATCGACGACAGCTACCGGGGGATGGCCGGCTATGTGACCACGGTGGACGCCTACGCGGCCCTGCTGCCCCACCGCAACGAGTATATCTATTACCGGACCGATACCAATCCCACCGCGTACGGCGGTTACCTCATCTACCAGGAGCTTGCCCGCCGCCTGCGGTTTACCCCGGTGGGGATGGAGGAGCTCCGCCAGGAGCACCTGGAGCACCATTACCTGGGGAACCTATACGACCGGTGGGGGTATGGCGGGGTGGAGCCGGATATTCTCACCGCCTACCGCCTCCAGGAGGATGTGGGATACCGTGTGACCCACCGGGGCGGCCGGCCCCGCAGCTATTTTACCCTCTATCCCCAGTACAAGCTCCAGTCCCAGGACCCCTACGCCCTGTACCTGGGAGGGATTTCCCCCTGGATCGACCTGGAGACCAGCGGCCTGCGGCGGGACGACAGCCTGCTGGTGTTTGGAGACAGGGCGACCATCAGCTACCTGCCCCTGCTCACCTCCCACTACCAGTCCATCACCTTTATCGACCTGTCCCAGATTACCACTACCCAGCTGGAGGATCTGGATCTGTCCCAATACGACCAGGTTCTCTTCTCCTATTCGGTGGATACCTATGTGACCGACGATTCCCTTCAAAAGTTGGCGGTCCTTTCAGGGGAAGGTTGACAGGAAGATCCGGAAAAACGACGATGAGGGCCCGCCTTCTCGGCCGAGAAGGCGGACCCGTTTTTGTTCTTGAAGCTATTTTCCCTCTGCTTCCAGGGGAGAGGGAGGTGCGGCAGGAGCGGCGGGAGCGGTTTCCTCCTGAGGAGGAGGCAGGGGATTGCCCTGGTCGTCCACCGCAGCGGGAGAGTACCCGGGCCGCTGGGCGCCCATGTCGGGCCGTCCCCGGAATTTGAGAGCCTGAGGACGGATCATCCGCTCAATGTGGTGCATTTCCTGAATCAGGTCCTTGTCGTCGTTAAAGAAGTAGTAGTTGACCCAGTACCGGCCGCGCCGGCCGTCCTTGGAACGGCAGCGGATGAACAGCTGGTAGTTGGGGGTAAATTCCCGGATATTGAAATCCTCCAGCTGGTCCAACCGATAGACCGCCTTGCCCCAGGGGCAGGAAAAGGTAACCGATTCATCATCCACCCAAACCTCGTTGGGGTTGCTTTTGAACAGGAAGGTGTTGGCACTGCCATAGGCGGCGGCAGCAATCACCAGGATCCAGAAGTTGAGCCCGGGGGACAGGATGAAGTTCACCAGGCCCACCAGCAGGCAGACCACCATCACATAGCCCACCAGCTTGATCTGGGTAAAATAGCGTTTGGGTTGATAGACATAGCGTTTTTTCATGGAAGATCCTCCAGTTGTAGGTTGGGCTGGGGCACAAAGACCGTTCCAGCAGTTGGATGCCAAAAACAAGAAGAAGGATGGGCGGCAGGGCAGGCAGAAAAAGCAAACTGCCGCAGGCTGGTAAAAAATACTGCCCGGCAGGGCCGGGCAGTAAGGAGAATCATGGGGTGCAGGATGCTGCGTAGGGGAGGAGATTACGCTTCCTCTGCAGCAGCGGCTTCCTTGGCCTGCTTGATGATATGCTGTCTGTTGTAGATAGCAAGGCCAATGGCGATTACCGCGATGATAGCGATACCAATCCACTGGAAGTTGGACAGTTTCCACATAGCCCAGGTCAGGGGGTTGGAACCGTCGCAGATGCTGGAGAACGCAGTGGTGTAGGAACCATAGGTGGCGGGATCGGCAGCCTTGGCAGTGGCGACAAAGCTGTCGACCATGTCGGTGCCGCAGTAGAACATGATGATCATGGTGAAGAAACCAACCACCAGAGCGCGGAAGAAGTCACCCTTCACCATGGGGATGATCAGCACGAATACATAGGGGATAACCGCCAGGTCAGCGAAGGGCAGAACCCGGTTGCCAGGCAGGAAAACGGCCAGAGCGATGGACAGGGGAACCAGGATCAGGGCGCAGGTAAGGGCCACAGGGTGACCGATACCAACAGCGGAATCCAGGCCGATGTACAGCTTGCCGCGATTCTTAAAGTGCTTCTCAATGAAGACCTGAGCCGCATCCGAAACAGGGAGCAGGCCTTCCATCAGCATGGCAGCCATTTTGGGGATCAGCACCAGGACAGCGCCCATGTTGATGCCCAGCAGCAGGGAATCCCAGCCGTAGCCGGCGATCAGGCCGACCACGATACCGATCACGGTACCGATGATCATGGGCTCGCCGAACAGGCCCAACTTCGCCTGCACCTTGTCCATATCCATCTTGATCTTGTTGATACCGGGAATGAAGTCCAGGATCTTGTTGAAGACGATGGCGATGGGCACAAAAGCGCCGGTGAAGCCATGAGGCAGGGAGATGCCGGGCAGACCGTTGTAGGTCTCCAGGGAAGGAGCAGTCAGGTCCGCAATGACCATGATGATGACCATGTTCAGAACGGCGGCCACCAGGCCCATGGCGAAGCTACCGGTGAGAGCCTGGATCATGGCGCCGGTGAAGGCGAAATGCCAGTAGTCCCAGATATCCACGTCCAGAGTCTGGGTGGTGTTGGTCACCAGCATCACCACGTTGACAATGATGCCCACGGGGATGATGAAGGTACCAACCGAGGAAGCAAAGGCGATAGCGGCGGCGGCAGGCCAGCCGATATCAATGGCGTCCAGCGTCAGCCCATACCGCTCGATCATCGCCTGGACAGCCGGCCCCAGGTGGGTGCCGATCAGGCCGATGACCAGATTCAGACCGACAAAGCCGACGCCAACGGTCAGGCCGGCGCGGAGAGCACGGCCGAAGGGAGCGCCCAGGATCAGGCCAAGGATGGTGATGATGATGGGCATCATGACAGAGGCGCCTAGGTCATTGATAAACTGGAAAAAGTTCAGAATAACCTCCACAAAAAACCCTCCAATATCTCAGTTTCTGTGTGTTGTATGCATCAGGGAAACCACGCCCGCCCGCACCCCATCAAGGGCAGGCGTGAAGCATTTCCCCGTCGCTACCAAAGAATTAAATGCCCAGGATCTCGATGCACTTGTCAACCGTCTTGTCGATTCCAATACCAGTGAGGAACGGCAGGCCCATGACATAGGGGCATTTTACCGTGTTGGGAACGGTGGTAGTAGCGACCAGCAGGTCATAATCCTCCGACTTGGTTACACACTCGGCAACCTTGCACTGGGTGATGGTGAACATGCCGGCCTTGCCGCGCTTCTCCAGCTCGGTTTTCAGTTTGTTGGCAGCTGCAGTAGAGGTGCAGACGCCGCTTCCGCAGGCAAGCAGAATCTTCTTCATTGGTAAAACCCTCCCATTTGAATAAAGTTTATTGAAAACATCGACGGTTAGCCGATATTTTACCCACTTTGTATCACAGAAAAACACCCTCCCGGCCGTATGTGGTCATACGGCAATGGCTCCGGCCGGAGCCATCGTTCTCCTCCCCGACAGGGAACCAGAAATCAACACCGCTTGTTTTTAGGCAAATTATACTGCATTGACCGAGAAATTGCAAGATCTTTTCGGCCGAAAATGCCAAAAACAATCAGCTTCCAAACAAGAAAATTTCGATTTCCGTTCAAAACGAAATTGTTAAAAAACTATAAACGAGAACTAACCTTATTTAACCATAAAGGATATCCGATGTCAAGATTGCAAAATCCAACAGATCCTTGTGAAAATATTATGGAGTTTGCACCTAGTATTTGGTAAAATAGGCGAAATTTATAGAAAAAGTGCATTCAAATTGTCAAGGTCGCAAAAAGCCCTTTTCTGCGGCCAACGGAAAAGCCGGGAAAAAACGGTTGACGAGGAGAAAGGGATGTTGTATGATGAAGATGTTTCGGTGAAAAGTACGCTGGTATGGCGGAATTGGCAGACGCAAGGGACTTAAAATCCCTCGATGGCAACATCATATCGGTTCGATCCCGATTACCAGCACCATCTATTATGGTCAGTTTAGATCGGATGCGTGTAAAAGCGCATCCGATCGGCCTTTTCCGGGGTTTTTCCGGCCCTGATTTCAGCTGAAAAACAAAAGATCGGCAAGCCGCTTTTTGGGGAACTGATGGGACTCGAACCCATACGCTCCCCCGAAAGCACAAAGCGCCCTTTTTGATTGGTCATTCTTTCAAAAAGGGCGCTTTTTTGTTTATCTATAAAATTTGGTGACCGCTTGGCAGGGTCCTGCCGGGAAAAAGGGCGCCTTCATATAAATCACGCCGGTACCCTCAAAAGGGGCGCCGGCATCAAACCACCCTAGGGCGTCGCAAAAGCGGCGCCCTTTTTCATTTGGAGGGAAACGCTATGGCAAAGAGAACCGGCACGATCCACAGCTGGAAGGAGATCCCCATCCCCTACCGCTGCGAGGGCTGCCCCTACCCCAAGGTGGGCTTCGTCTGCTACGGAAAGGATGGGAGCTGCCTGCGCTCCGATGTGCAGGAAATGGAAGTGCGGCAGGCGCCAAAAAGTGCGGGATAAGTTTGTTGGGTTTGGGTATCGCTTTCTGGTATGGAAGACGGTATGTTGTTGGGTTGGAAAGGAGGAATCCACAATAAGCATAGTTGATCAATCAGAGAGGAGGAAGCGGAATGAAAAGACCTTTGAAAGCAACCATCTGTAACAAAGCGCACCCTGCATATGGGGCCGTGTCCCTGCCGTTCCCCATCCAATTGGAGGAATACGACGAAAACCTCAAAATGCTGGACGCCCTGGGCATCGGAGATCCCATGGAACGGGACTGCTTTGTGGCGGAAATCTCCACCGCATATCCTATCCTGAAATGCCTGGAAGGAAGCTGTGTCAATGTAGATGAGTTAGATTATCTCATCAAATACCTGGACAGCTTCACACCCGATGAGGTAACAGCTTTCCAGGGAGTTGCGTGGGAACGGAAGATCGCAGATCTTCCGGGGCTGATCAACCTGGCGTTCTCCTGTTCTCAGGTTGTCGCCGTAGAGGATTTCAGAAATTTGGAACAGGTTGGGATCTGGCTCCTGCTTGCAAGGAATACGAGCGTCGATCCACCAGAGTTGGATCGGGATACGGCTGTCAAAACTGCCATTGACGCGCTGTCCAGCGGTGAGGGGATCGTTACCCCCTACGGGGTTATCTTCGAGAATGGGATGGAACTTCAGACGGTTTACGACGGAAGGATCTTCCCGGAGTATTCCTACGAAGCGCCCTTGATCACCGCAGAGATCCCTGTCCCAATGAATAATTCCACCTATTCCCTGTTCCTTCCTATGGCGGAGGGACAGCTGAAGCGGTACCTGGACCGTTTGGGGGAATCGCTGACATCCGTCCGGGCCGAGCAGGTATTCGGCCCCCTTTTTGAGAAGCTGGATCTGCCCTCAACCCCAGACCGGGAAACGGTTGAAAATCTCAACCGGTTGTGCCTGGCAGTTAAGGATTTCGATGAAGCGGAGTTTTCCACACTGCGGTCAATGGCAGCACCTTTTGAATCGATCACCAGTGCCCAGCTGACTGCCTTGGCCAAAGGGGTGCAACAGTTAAGAAACACCCCGGATGAAACAATGATCCAGACAGGAGGTATGACCCTATGAGAGAACTGACAAAAAACCAGGTTGCTATGAGAGAACTGACAAAAAACCAGGTTGCAGCCCTCCGGGAACAATACCCGGTTGGCTCCCGCATCCGTCTGATCCGGATGAACGACCCATATCACCCGGTCCCGCCTGGTACCAAGGGAACCCTTGTCGCCATCGACGATCTGGGGACCTTCCATGTCAACTGGGATAACGGCAGGGGGCTGGGCCTTGTGCCCGGCGAAGACCAGTTTGAGGTAACCCCTTTGGAAACCCTCAAACTGTATATGCCCCTCTCCGCCAGGATTCACGAACGCAGCGAATGGGGTGAACTGGACGACTGGGGCACAGAAATGGATTCGAGGGATCTTCTCCCCTATGAAAGCCAGATCAACCGGGCAATGCGGGACAATGACCTCCCCGCCGAGAAGACCCGGGGCCTGATGCATTGGTATGAGGATAAGGACGGAGTGAACCGCAAGGTCCACTCCGCCTTTTTTACGGTCGAAAACAGAGGTGGCAGGCTCTGGGGTGTGGCGGAGTGCAAGGTCGCCGGAACGCTGGAAGCGGAGGAACGGGAAACCCTCCGGGATTACCTGGCGGGCCAGGCGTCGGATGGCTGGGGCGAAGGTTTTGAACAGCGCCCCCTCATCACGGCAGACGGAGGGGAACTCTATGTGAGCCTGTGGAACAGCGACCGGTGGTCGATCCTCACTGAGGAGGAACGGTTCGGCGCCGGTTTGTCCCGTGAGGAGGAACAGACAGGAGGAATTGCCATTGGGTGAAAAATGCTGAAACAGAATACCTGATTGTCGATCATGGGCCGTCCCTCACTTCAGGGGCGGCCCGTTTTTTGTTTGCGCGGAAAGGCGGTGAAAGCCTATTTGAAGCCCTTTATCCCCTGGGTAGGAGGCAAGCGGGCGATGCTGCCGGTGCTGTATCAGCTGTTCCCCAACGACTTCCACCGGCTGGTGGAGGTATTCGGCGGCGGCGCGGCGGTGATCTTTGGCCGGGAGCCGGGCCGCTGCGAGGAGATCTACAACGACTACAACGGCAACCTGGTCACCCTGTTCTGGTGCGTCAAAAACAGG
>CAJFKV010000012.1 GCA_904387055.1 Candidatus Heteroruminococcus faecigallinarum
GCTGGCAGGCCAATAGACGACGCACTTGTGCGTAGCCTGTAGTATTAGGGCTTTGCCCGAAACTGAAATACCCCCCGCTTTGCGGGGGGATTTTTATTTTCATGTCAAAAGGATGCGGAGAGGGGAAATAATAATTTTATGCAAAGAGGGACCAAGAAAACGAGTATTTCTGCCGCTCTTTGCAGTAGAAGGCTTGCTTTTTGGCCTGGCGGATGATAAGATGGAGTCTCAGTGTTTGTTTTGGGCGGATCGGACAAAGGGGTCGTTCTGGCTTGCCGCCGCGGATGTTTCAGGGGAAAGAATGGTGAATTTGTCCACATAAACGAAGGCTCCAAGACCGTTTTTCCCCTCCGCCCGGCCAAAACCCCTCGGTATGTTTTTCGACTGGTTAGGTGAAAGATTGAGGAGAAACGGATTCGTTCTGCACGAAAGAGAAAATTTTTTGCCCCAAATTGAAAAAACAGAAGCATCGTTCCTGTACCTTCGGGCCTGGCTCCGATACGATAAAAGCGTATTGGAGGGTCGGCCATGTTAAAAGAAAGATTGTCAAAAAACCTACGAATTATCCGGGCCGCCCACAAGTGGTCCCAGGAGACGGCTGCAGAGCTCTGCGACCTGAGCCCTCGCTTTTGGAGCAAGGTGGAGCTGTGCAAGGCCAATGCATCCATCGAAACCTTGGAGAAGATTTCGGTTGGCCTGCAGGTCAGTGTGGAAGACCTGCTGAAGGAGAATATGGATCTGGAGGCCGCCATGAAGCCCAGGTCAAAAGGCGAAAAGTGACTCCCAGGTTCCTTTGGAAACGATCGTTCAGCAGCCGCTGTTCCCTGTCATGGGAATGGCGGCTGTTTTTTTGCGGGCCGGGGCGCGGGGCAGAGTTTACAATTTCTACTTGATTTTTCCCGCGAAATGGACTATAGTAATATTAGCACTTTGACGTAACGAGTGCTAATTCTTTTGTTTTCATTATTCATTTGATAGAGGTGCATGCAGATGAAAACCAAGCAGTTCAAAGCAGAGTCCAAGCGGTTGCTGGATTTGATGATCAATTCCATCTATACCCATAAGGAGATCTTCCTGCGGGAGCTGATCTCCAACGCCAGCGACGCCATCGACAAACTGTATTACCAGTCCCTTTCCGGCCAGGTGGAGGGCCTGAACCGGGACGACTTCGCCATCGACATCCGGGTGGACAAGGAGGGGCGGAACCTGATCATCCGGGACAACGGCTGCGGCATGACCAAGGAGGAGCTGGAAAACAACCTGGGGACGATTGCCAAGAGCGGCTCCCTGGCCTTTAAAAAGGAGCAGCCGGCCAACGAGGAGATCGACATCATCGGCCAGTTTGGCGTGGGCTTTTATTCCGCCTTTATGGTGAGCGACTGTGTAACCGTCAAGAGCCGGGCGGCGGGCAGCGAGGAGGCCTGGTGCTGGCAGTCCAAGGGAGCAGAGGGGTATACCCTGGAACCCTGTGAAAAGGAGGACCGGGGCACCGAGATCATCCTGCATATTAAGGAGAATACCGAGGAAGAAAGCTACGATGAATATCTGGAGACCTACCGCCTGGAGGAGATCGTCAAGAAGTATTCCGATTATATTCGCTATCCCATCCGGATGGAGCTGTCCCACCAGCAGCTGAAGGAGGGAAGCAAGGACGAATATGAAACGGTTACCCAGGTGGAAACGGTCAATAGCATGGTGCCCATCTGGAGAAAAGGGAAGGGCGAGGTGACCCAGGAGGAGTACAACAACTTCTATAAGGAGAAATTTTTTGATTTCCAGGACCCTCTGCGGGTGATCTACAGTTCCACGGAGGGCGCCGCTACCTACCATGCCCTTCTCTTTATCCCCGCCAGGGCGCCCTTTGACTATTACTCCAAGGAATTTGAAAAGGGGCTCCAGCTTTATGCCAACGGTGTCCTGATCATGGACAAATGCCCCGACCTGCTCCCCGATTGCTTCAGCTTTGTCCGGGGACTGGTGGATTCCCAGGATCTGTCCCTGAACATCTCCCGGGAGATGCTCCAGCATGACCGCCAGGTGGGGCTGATTGCCAGCCGCCTGGAGAAGAAGATCAAGGGAGAGCTCCAGGCCATGCTGGGGGGAGACCGGGAAAAGTATGAGACCTTCTTCCAGAACTTTGGCCTCCAGCTGAAGTACGGCATCTACACCAGCTACGGCGCCAAGGCGGAGCTGCTTCAGGATCTGCTGCTCTTCCACTCCTCCCATGAGGACAAGATGACCACCCTGGCCGAGTATGTATCCCGGATGAAGGAGGACCAGAAGGCCATCTACTACGCCTGCGGGGACAGCCTGGAGAAGATCCGCCAGCTGCCGGCGGCCGAGTCGGTGCGGGAGAAGGGATACGAGATCCTCTATCTCACCGACGATGTGGACGAGTTTGCCCTGAAGGCCCTCCGCGCCTACAAGGGGAAGGAGTTCTGCTCGGTGACCAGCGGTGACCTGAACCTGGAGAGCGAGGAGGAGAAGAAGAAGGCCCAGGAGATGTCCCAGGAGCATCAGGATCTCTTTGACGCCATGTCGAAGGCTCTGGATGGGAAGGTGAAGGGGGTCCGCCTCTCCTCCCGGCTGAAGAGCCACCCGGTCTGCCTGGCGGCGGAGGGTCCCATCTCCCTGGAGATGGAGAAGGTTCTGGGTACCATGCCAGGGGAGAACAAGCCCAAAGCGGAGAAGTACCTGGAGTTGAATCCGGACCACCCCATCTTCCAGACCCTCTGCACCCTGGCAAAGGAGAATCCGGACAAGCTGGCCGATTACAGTCGTCTCCTGTATGACCAGGCGATGCTGATTGAAGGGATGCCCATCGAGGACCCGGTCGCCTTCTCGGCACTTCTCTGCCAGCTAATGATTCAATAATTGTTCTCAATATGAATGACGCAGGATTGTATCCTGCAAAACACCAATGGAGGGATTCTGTTCAGGAATCCCTCCATTGTTATGCATATCCTGCATCGGAAAAAAGGTGTTCTTTTTGGTCGAAAGATGGAAAAAGAAGGAGAAGTTGTGGATATTTCCTGGAGTGACACTCTTATTTGCTGGTTGGGTTGTCGGATTACACAAAGATCTTGTATCCTCAAAAGCGAAAATGTCCATTGGTAACTTGCCTGTTCTTTCAAAAGTTTGACGGGAGCATTCTGTGAAATATGCAAAAAAGAATGGAGAATTCACAGACACGTAAAAAATGGACATTGAATTTTGTGAAACTTATGCTATAATAGCGTACGCGTCTGTGTAAAGAGACGGTAAAAGTTTGACGGGTCCTGCAAGTTCTCGAGGGATCCAGTGCGCAACGTCAGGAGGGAACAAAGTTGTTATCTTTTATCAATGCGTTCAACCTTTCGCTGTTTATTCTGTTCACGGTCCTGTATTCTTATCAGATTTTTTATGCCTTTGTGGCGCTGTTTCACAAGGTGCGGCCGACGCCGCCCGCCAGCCGGAACCACCGGTATGCGGTGCTGATTGCCGCCCGCAACGAGAGCAGCGTGATTGCCGAACTGATCGACAGCATCCAGAAGCAGAAGTACCCCAAGGAGCTGCTGGACATCTTTGTGGTGGCCGACAACTGCACCGACAACACCGCCGATGTGGCCCGCCGGGCCGGCGCCATCGTTTATGAGCGCCACAACACCGTGCAGGTGGGGAAGGGCTACGCCCTGGACTACATCCTGAAGCTGATTGCCCAGGATTACGGGGAGGATGCTTACGAAGGGTTCTTTGTATTCGACGCCGACAACCTGCTGGACGAGAACTATGTGGCCGAGATGAACAAGCTCTTCGACCGGGGGTACCGGGTGCTTACCAGCTACCGCAACTCCAAGAACTACGATTCCAACTGGCTCTCCGCCGGCTACTCCCTGTGGTTCCTGCGGGAAGCCAAGTACCTGAACAACCCCCGGATGATTCTGGGTACCAGCTGTGCCATCTCCGGCACCGGATTCCTGGTACACAACGATATTATCAAGAAGAACCATGGCTGGAAGCACCATCTTCTCACCGAGGATATTGAATTCTCCATCGACAGCGTCATCCAGGGGGAGAAGATCGGCTACTGCGGCACCGCCAAGGTGTATGATGAGCAGCCCCGCACCTGGGAGCAGTCCTGGAACCAGCGGCTCCGTTGGTCCAAGGGGTTCTATCAGGTATTTGCCCGGTACGGCGGGCGGCTGGTGAAGGGCTTTGTGAAGGAGCACCGTTTCGGCTGCTACGACATGTTTATGACCATTGCTCCCGCTCTCTTTATCTCCCTGGCAAGTGTGCTGGTGAACAGCGTTTTCCTGCTGTGCTCCGTGATGGAGTGGTATGTCATTCCGGAAATGATTCCCACCACGACAATGGCCATCGCAACGTCCATCTGCAATTTCTATCTGGTGCTGTATGCCTTCGGCCTTCTTACCACCCTTACCGAGTGGAAGGAGATTGATACCACACCGTTGAAGAAGATTCTCTATACGTTTACCTTCCCCATCTTCATCTTCACCTATGTGCCCATCTCCATTGTGGCCCTTTTCCGGAAGATCGAGTGGAAACCCATTACCCACAGCGTCTGCAAGTCCATCGAAGAGGTGGCACGCCGGTAATACCCGGCGGGCAGCGTCCAAAACAGCGAAAAGAATGCGCAGCGGGGCGGACAATCCTTGTCCGTCCCGTTTTCCTTTTGTTGTTCTGCCCGCTGGCAGATGACAAACCCGGCAAAATGTGGTATTCTGAAACTGTTGATGGAATCGATGGGAGGAATGCTTGTGGCTCAGCCGGAGATGCAGATAACCGAGTACCCGGAACGGCAGTTGTGGGGATTGTGGTGCCGGTGCACGCCGGCCACCGCTGCCCACAGCGCCCAGGCGCTGGCCGGGTACTATGGAAAGGCCTCCCCCAAGGAAGGGGGCCAGCCCTCCTTTCCCTTTTACATCCTCTCCATCGGGAGAGGGGAAAAGGGAGTGGAGTATGACCTCTTTGCCGGGGGAACGCGCCCCGGCGAGGAGCTGGGGGAGTATCGCCTGCCGGGCGGGCTGTACGCCCAGATGGCAGTAAGCCCCCGGTGGGGAATTGGGACGTTCTGGAACAGCACCCTGGAGGACAAGCGCCGCCGGATGCTGGAGGAGCTGGCCGCCCGGGGGTACCGTTTTTTGGGGCTGGAGTACCAGCTCCATACAGAGGAAAGCCTTCGCCGCCCGCCGGTGGTTCAGCTGGTGATGGCGGTGGAAGCAGCCGAGAAGGAGAGCGAGGAGCCGTAGCCTCCCGCGAGAACGAGAAACGGCGCCGCCGGCATTGCCGGCAGCGCCGTCTCCTGGTCATTCCGCGGCGGACCCGAATAAGCAAAAGTCCGGCGGCTGCTCGGAGGGTCAACGGGCCCAAACCGAAGACACTCGTCCACGCAGAACCTGGCGGGCAAAGAAAAAACACCACCGGCGGTGATGTTTTGGAAAGGACAATCTGTCGTGACCGGCTTCTCCCGCCCGAAAAGCCGCAACCCAAAACCCATTCTGGCAGGTCTCCTGGCTCCGGCCTTTGGCCTCCCGCGCCTTCCCGGGATTGCTCCCAGTGGCCTTGTGCGGGGGGACAGCCGGTCACAGTAGCGGGGGCTGCTGCAGATTTTCACTGCATTCCCTTTTGATGCAAAGCAACCAGACGGTACCTTCAGTATAGACCCTGGGCCAGATGGTTGTCAAGAGGAAACGCCGTTCCTCCACAAAAAATAGGGGAGGGCGCCGCTTGTCCTACAAGATATAGTTGATTGGAAAGGATGATGATCGTTGACGATACAAACGCCCTTGCAGCGGTACGGAACGCTGGGCCCCGCCTGCCAGGAGGAGGAAACCCTGCTGCGCCTGTTCCAGGCGGGGATGACGGGGGTGCGGCTCAACCTGTCCCATGTGGATCTGGACGGCTGCGGCCCCTGGCTGGAGCATTTGTGGGAGGCAGCCCGGCGGGCGGGGGTGGATCATCCCCAGCTGCTGGTGGACCTGCGGGGGCCGGAGCTGCGGGTGGACCAGCTTGCGCAGCCGGTTGCCCTGGCAGAGGGGGAGACGGTGCTGTTGGGAGAAGGGGGCATCCCCGTGCCGCCCATCGTCCTTCCCTCCCTTCACAGGGGGCAGCAGATTCTGCTGGACGACGGAGCCCTGCTGCTGGAGGCGGAAGCTCCGGCAGAGGGTGGGGTGGCCTGCCGGGTCATCCGGGGCGGAACCCTCCGCCCCCGAAAGAGCATTGCCCTGCCGGGCGCGGGCCTTCGTCCCCCGACCCTGACCCCCAGTGACCTGCGCAACCTTTCCCTGGCGGTCTCCTGCGGGGTGACGGGGGTGATGCTCCCCTTCGTCCGGGACGAGGAGGATCTGCTGACCCTCCGCCGGGTCCTGGAAGAAGCGGGGGGCGGGCAGATCCGGGTATTTGCCAAGCTGGAAAACCGGGAGGGGGTGGCCATGCTGCCCCGCCTCCTTCCCCATGCGGACGAGATCGTCATTGCCCGGGGAGACCTGGGCAACGACCTGCCCCTGTGGGAGCTGCCCGCCGTCCAGAAAGAGGTGGCCGCCCTCTGCCGCCAGGCGGGCAAGCCCTTTATGGTGGTGACCCAGATGCTCCACTCCATGCACCACAGCGCCGTCCCCACCCGGGCGGAGGTGTCCGACATCTTTAACGCGGTGCTGGACGGGGCCTCCTCCATCATGCTCACCGGGGAAACTGCTGCTGGGGACTATCCGGTGGAGGCCATGACCTACCTGTGCAAGACGGCCGACTGCGCGCTGGCGTATCAGGAGCGCCACCGGGGAGAAGGGGAAACCCGGTGAAGATGCACCAGAGAAGGGGCGTATTTTTGTAGCATCCGGAACTAGGATTCCCCCGCCGGGTATGGTATCCTCTAGGGAGGAGGGATTTCCATGAAAGGATGGCGATTCTGGCGGCCGCTGGCGGTACTGCTGGCGGCGTCCCTGGGGATTCTGGGTCTGTCGGCATGGCTGCTGTACTGGTTTACCGCGCCGGATACCGTGCTGGGGGACGGGGTTCTCCGGCTGCTGGATCTAGTGCCGGCGGTGCAGCTGGCGTGGCCTCTGTGCAGGCTCCTGTTCCTGGGGTATCTCTATCTTCTGGCGGTAAAGGCCCTGCGGGTCTATCTGTCGGACCACCGGGGCGGGGAGCGGCCTGCCCGTCCGGAGGAGGAGCCTCCCCGCTCCTGACTAGCCTGGAACTCGAATAATGATGGACAAACGAAGAAAGCATCCCTCCGCCTGGCGGAGGGATGCTTGTTGTGCAAGGGCCCTGCGGGGACTATTTTCCGGCAGGGAAGTACCGGCGCAGGACACTGGCAACGGCGCTGATCGGCATGGTTTGCAGGAGAATTCTTCCGGGGCCGGTGACCACCGTGTTGAAGAGACCTTCGCCGCCCAGGAGGGCATTTTTCACCCCGGGCACGCTCTGGATATCCACCGAGCAGCTGGCGTCCATGGCGGCCAGATAACCGGTGTCGATCACCATCGACTGGCCGGGGGCCAGCTCGTATTCCATGGCATGGCCGTCGATCTCGACAAAAGCGAGCCCTTGGCCGGAAAGCTTCTGCATGATAAAACCTTCGCCGCCAAAGATGCCTGCCCCCAATTTTTTCTGGAAGAAGACCGACAGCTCCACCGAGCTTTCGGAGGCAAGGAACGCGGACTTTTGAACAATAACCTCCTTGCCGGGGGCGATCTCCATCGGCCGGATGGAGCCGGGGAAGCTGGAGGCGAAAGCGATCATTCCCTCGCCGCCGGTGGCGGTGTACCGGTTTTGGAAGAGATTTTCTCCGGAGAACATCCGCCCAATGGCCTTCCCAAAGCCGCCGCTGGTGGTTTCCATCTTCATGTTGGGGGTCATCCAAGCCATGGCGCCGCTCTCGGTGAGCATGGTTTCGCCGGGATTGAGATAACAGGTGACCACGGGCAGCGGGGTTCCGTCAATCTGATAACGCATAAACGACACCTCCTCATTGGTGATTTTAGTATAGCAGATCCCGGCAAAAAAGCAATGAAAACCGACCAGCTTACAAAAATATTACCCCCTCGGCGAGAAAATCGCCGGTGGCAAAGGGGTTTCCCAAGAAGACGGGCCTCTGTCTGCCCCACGGGAAAACGCCTCTGCCGCCGATGGAATAAAGAAAGAAGGAACAACATGAGACGGACAGAAAAGCATGGACAAGGCAGAACCCGGAGAGGATACGGGATCCTGTGGCTGACGGCAGCGTTGGTGGCGGCGCTCCTGCTGGGGTGCAGCGGGGAAACGCGGGAGCCCCCCGGCCAGGAACCTGCCCAGTCGGTGGTGGAGGAATCCTCCTCCCGGCAGGCGGAAGAGGACAGGGAGGAAGAGGAGAAGGAGTCGAGCCCCGCCTCCTCTTCCCAGGAGGCGCCCGAGGCGCCTGAGTCCCCCGAGCCGGAAAGCTCGTCCGAGGCTTCTTCCTCCCCAAAAGAAGCCTCGTCCTCGTCCCAGGAGGCCTCGTCTCAATCCCAGTCCCAATCCCAGGAGGAAGGGGAGGACCCGTACCTGCTGGAGATTCTGTGGCACGCCCTCCAGGATCAGGGTATTTCCGTAGCCTCCCCCCAGGACATCACCTCCGAGGAACTGGGCCGGCTGGAGCAGGTAAGTCTGGATTACAGCTGGGTCTCTCCCCCGGAGGGGTATCGGATGGACGGGTCCCTCCTCCGCTCTTGTCCCAACCTGATCCAGGTCTACTGCGCCATTCCCCTCAAGGATTACTCGGTCTTTGAGGAGATGGACAAGCTGGAGTGGCTGGAGTTTAACGGCCAGGCCACCATGAATGGATTCGACTTCTCCACCCTGCAGGTGGGAAGGACCGAGACCCTGTCGGTCCGTGAGTTCGGCCGAGACATGGCGGTGGATTTGAGCGGGGTGAACGCCCGCTGGCTGGAGCTGCAGTCCTGGTCCTCCGGTGTCACCGCTTTTTCCGGCTGCCAGGACCTGGAGGGATTGACCCTCCTTTCCACCACCACCGACACCACCCTCCTTACCCGGGAGGCCTTCCCCGGCCTGCTCGCGATGGACCTGGAGTTTGGCGGGGACCGGGCGCGGGTACGGGATCTGTCCAGGCTGGCAACCTTCCCGGAGGAGGTGGAGATCTCCGTTCGCCTGAACTACCATGCCTGTAACAACGAGACCATGGCCTCGCTGGAGGGGGTATCGGTGGATACCCTGGTGTTGGATCCCTACGAGGGCGGGGAATATCCCCTGGAGGACCTGGATCTATCCCTGGCGGACCGGATCCCCGCCAAGAAGATGCGCATCCGCCAGAATCCTTCTGATCCTCGCATTGTGGACTAACGTTTTTGGCGAGAACGGGAGAATTGAGAAAATTTTCACAAGAAGTGGCGGGAAATATTTTTCCCTATCCAGTAGAATTGCATCTATTCTTTCGGCCGATTCTCTGGTATAATAGCTGTTGAATTCGAAACAAACAGAAAAGGAAGGGAAACAAAGCATGACACAGTTTGTCGACGCAATCTTTGGCGCGTTGCTGTCCATGGACCCCATCTCGATTGTGAAGATGCTGGTGATGTGGGCGGTTGGCGGCGTCCTGATCTACCTGGCCATTAAGAAGGACATGGAGCCAAGCCTCCTGCTGCCCATGGGGTTTGGCGCTATTCTGGTGAATCTGCCGCTGTCGGGAGCGATCGACCAGATGCGGGAAACCGGCCTGGAGGTAGGCGCCCTGGACGAGCTGTTCCGGGCGGGCATCTCCAATGAGCTTTTCCCCCTGCTTCTCTTTATCGGCATTGGGGCGATGATTGACTTCGGCCCGCTGCTCACCAATCCCAAGCTGCTGCTCTTTGGGGCGGCGGCCCAGTTTGGCATCTTTGTCACCATGACCCTGGCCTGCTGTGTGAACGCTGCGGTCCCGGGGATGTTCACTCTCCAGGACGCCGCCAGCATCGGCATCATCGGCGCTGCCGACGGCCCCACCGCCATCTTTGTGGGCAACTATTTCGGCACCAAATATATGGGCGCCATCATTGTGGCGGCCTACAGCTATATGGCCCTGGTGCCCATCATTCAGCCGCCGGTCATCCGGGCCATCACCACCAAGAAAGAGCGGATGATCCGCATGCCCTATGAGTCCAAGAACATCAGCCGCACGGTGCGGATCCTCTTCCCCATCGTGGTAACGGTCATCGCCGGCGTGGTCGCTCCCCGGAGCGTCTCCCTGGTGGGCTTCCTGATGTTCGGCAACCTGCTGCGGGAATGCGGGGTGCTCAACAGCCTTTCCGAGACGGCGCAGAATGTGCTGGCAAACCTGATCACCATCTTCCTGGGCATCACCATCGCCACCAAGATGCAGGCCGACCAGTTCCTCACCTGGGGCACCTTGCTGGTCATCGGCCTGGGGCTCTTCGCCTTTGTCTTTGATACGGTGGGCGGCGTTATGTTTGCCAAGCTGATCAATCTCTTCAGCAAAAAGAAGATCAATCCCATGATCGGTGCCTGCGGCATCTCCGCCTTCCCCATGTCCAGCCGGGTGATCCACAAGATGGGCCTGAAAGAGGATCCCCAGAACTTCCTGCTGATGCATGCGGCGGGAGTCAACGTGGGCGGGCAGATCGCCAGTGTAATCGCCGGCGGCCTGATCCTCAACCTTGTGGCCAGATAAGGAGGGGTATGGTATGGAACAAATTTTTCAGTCTCTTTCCGTCATGCTGATGGGTATGTGTGGGGTCTTCATCGTGATGGCCGCCATCAGCCTGGCCATCTCGGCCCTCAACCGGTTCTTTAAGTAAACGGGCCGGGAGGAATTCCACAGTACGCCGCCGCCCTTTTGGGGGCGGCGGTTTTATTATCGTCCTCTTAAAAGCAAAAAGGAGGAAAGCCTATGTTTGCCGATTGCCGCAGCCGGAAGGTACTCTTTGTGGCCCACTGCCTGCTGAACCAGAATGCCATCTCCGACGGAACTGCCCTCTATCCCGCCGCCCACCAGCTGCTGGTGGAGGCCATCCTGAAAGCCAAGGTGGGGATCGTTCAGATGCCCTGTCCCGAGCTGTGCTGCCTGGGCCTGGACCGGGGGGATCCCCTGGGGGCCAGCCGGCCGGTGGTGGTGGAGAACACCCGCATCCGCCGCGAGCTGGAAAAGCCGGACCCCGGCAGGCGGATGGGGGCCTTGGTGGAGCAGACGGTGGACCAGATAAAGGAATATGCCCGCCACGGGTTTGAGATTCTGGGGGTGGTGGGGGTGAACCGCTCTCCCAGCTGCGGGGTGGACACCACCTCCCGGGAGGATCGGGAGGTACCGGGGCACGGGGTGTTCCTGGAGGCGCTGGAGCTGGCCATGGAGAAGGCGGGGCTGGTTATCCCTGTTGTGGGGGTCCGGGGAGTGCCGGAGGACCTGCCCCGGGTGCTGGCTCTTTTGGAGAAATAGGCAAGGCCCTCTTCCCGGCAATGGGGAGAGGGCCTTTGTGAGAAGAGGAAACCTGTTTAAATCTTCTGGAGGGCCATGTCGCCTGCCCGCACCCAGCCCAGCTTCCGGAGAACCCAGTCGAAGAGAAGGGTGAGAATGGCCGGGGCGAGAACATGCATCACTACAATCTCCGCCAGGACGGTGGGGCTTGCCCCCATGGAAGCGATGGCTCCGAACTGCCCCACCAGCCCGCTGGTGCCCATGCCGGCGCCGGTGGGGGTATTGGTCATCTGGAGAAGGCAGGTGGAGACCGGCCCCAGCACCGCCGACGCCAGGGTGGGGGCGATCCAGATCTGGGGGCGGCGCATGATGTTTCCGAACTGGAGCATGGAGGTGCCGATCCCCTGGGAGATCAGTCCCCCCAGGCCGTTGTCCCGGTAGCTGGCCACCGCGAAGCCCACCATCTGGGCACAGCAGCCCACCACCGCCGCCCCGGCGGCCAGCCCGTCCAGCTGGAGCATGATGCAGAGGGCGGCAGAACTGATGGGGGCGGTGAGGGCCATCCCCACGATGACCGATACCAGGATCCCCATGGGAAGGGGGCTCATCACCGTGGCGGACATCACCGCCTGCCCCAGTCCCTCCATGAAGCCCTGGATGGCCGGGCCGGTGAGGCCGGCCACTACGCACCCCGCCACAATGGTTACCATGGGGGTCACCACAATATCCACCTTGGTTTTGCCCGCCACCAGGCGGCCGGCTTCGGCGCCGAAGACAGCGCCGATGTAGGCGCCTACCGGTCCGCCGGCCTGGTACCCGAAGGCCCCGGCGGCAATGGCGGAGAAGACCACCAGGGAGCGAGCGCCCAGCCCGGTGGCCACCGCCGCCCCAATGGCGCCGCCCACCACCGGAGAAGAGGCGTCGATCACCGAGGCGAAGGGGGCGAGAAAAGCCAGGAAGGGGATCATGCTCAGCTGGGAAATGATGAGCCCGATGATGAGGGAGGAAAACAGGCCGAGAGCCATATAGCTCATGGCGTCGATGAGATACCGGTCAAACCACCGTCTCCAGGCGGGACGGCGGGGATGATTTTGTTCCATGGGGTGAGTCCTTCTTTCCACTATGTATTCCGGACAATGTCCGCCCTCGATTCTACCACAGGACCGGACAGATGACAAGACACCTGTAAACAAAACCGCCCGGCGTCCCTGTAAAATATTCGTTGAACAACCACCGCGAATATGGTAAAATTGATAGGACCCCACGGCGGGGCAACGAGATTTCCGCCGGCATGACCGGTGTATCCAGTAAAGGAGGACATCCAGTTGGTTACGATCACCATGGAAAACGGCAAGACGATTACTTTGGAATTGTATCCGGACATCGCCCCCATCACGGTGGCCAATTTCACCAAGCTGGTGAAGGAAGGCTTTTACGACGGGCTGATCTTTCACCGGGTTATCCCCGGCTTCATGATCCAGGGAGGCTGCCCCGAGGGGACCGGCATGGGCGGGCCGGGGTATTCCATCAAGGGGGAGTTTGCGGCGAACGGCGTGCCCAATCCCCTCAAGCACACCCGCGGGGTGGTGTCGATGGCCCGGGCCATGAACCCGGATTCGGCAGGCAGCCAGTTCTTCATCATGCACCAGGACGCCCCCCATCTGGACGGCCAGTACGCTGCCTTTGGGAAGGTGGTGTCCGGCATGGAGGTGGTGGACGAGATCGCCGCCACCCCCTGCAACCGGGCGGACCGTCCCCTTCAGGAGCAGAAGATGGCAAAGGTAACCATCACCGAGGAGTGAGTGTTCGGCACAGCCGCCAGGAGCCGGGGAGACCCGGCTCCTTTTTGCGCGGGGGCGGCCGGCGGCAGTTGAAAAGGAGGGGAACGCTCGGGTATAATGGGGGTAATCCCGGCGGGCGTTTCCCATGGCAGTTCCGGCGGCTGCCCCGCTGCCACTGCCCAAGCCGGCGGTCCCAGGGGATCCGATGCCGGCAGATTCCATCGGAACAGGAGGAGTTTGTATGCTGTTTTCCAATATTGCCCTGCTCACCCCGGGGCAGCCTTCCAGGGAGGGGATGTTTGTCGCCACCAAGGGGGGGAAGATCGCCTTTGTGGGCGAGCGCCGCCCGGAGGGGAACTTCGGGGAGGAATACGACGGCCGGGGCAAGCTGCTGATCCCCGGTCTGGTCAACGGCCATTGCCATGTGCCCATGACCCTGGTGCGGGGGTACGGCACCGGGCTGCCTCTCCAGGAGTGGCTCAACACCTATATGTTTCCCTACGAGGACCAGATCCATCCCCAGGACGCCTACTGGGGGGCAATGCTGGGCATCGCCGAGATGCTGCGGGGAGGGGTTACCTCCTTCAGCGAGCAGTACATGTTTGCCGATTCCATCTGCCAGGCGGTGGTGGAGAGCGGCATCAAGTGCAACTTTTCCCGGTCGCTGGTCTGTTTTGACGACGACACCTATCTGGAGTCGGACCGGCGGCAGGAGGCGATCCGCAACTGCGAAACCTACCAGAACGCCGCCGACGACCGCCTGAAGGTGGAGTTTGCCGCCCACGGGGAGTATACCACCACCGAGAAGTGCATCCGGGATATTGTGGAGCTGGCCCACCGGTACCACACCGGCGTCCAGATCCATCTTTCCGAGACGAAGAAGGAACACGAGGAGTGCAAGGGACGCCACCAGGGCCGCACCCCCACCCAGTACCTGCGGGACTGCGGCTTCTTCGATCTGCCGGCCTTGGCCGCCCACGGGGTTTGGCTGGAGGAAGGGGACCTGGAGATCCTGGCGGAGAAGGGGGTGGGCATCGCCTATAACCCCACCAGCAACATGAAGCTGGGCAGCGGGTTTGCCCCGGTGCGCCGGATGCTGGACAAGGGCATCTGTGTGGGACTGGGCACCGACGGGGCCGGCAGCAACAACAACCTGAATATGCTGGAGGAGGCCCACCTGGGGCTCCTGATCCAGAGCGGCCACACCGGCAACTGCCAGGAGCTGATGGCGGAGGAGATGCTGGCCATGGCCACCGTCCACGGCGCCCGCAACCAGCGCCGGGAGGACTGCGGCAGGGTGGAGGAGGGCTTCCGGGCCGACCTGGCGGTGCTGGACCTGGACCGCCCTCATCTGACGCCCCTTCATGACCTGACCAACCAGCTCTTTTATGCCGCCCAGGCCTCCGACGTGGTCCTCACCATGGTGGACGGGCGGGTTCTGTACCGGGACGGCCGGCTGACCACCATCGACCTGGAGCGGGTCCTGTATGAGGCCCGCCGGGCCAACTGGGACGTGCTGGCCCGCCTGGCCGCGGCCCGGCAGCAGGGATGAGAGATGTGTGCCGCTACCTGGCGGAGGAAAAGGGGATTTCCCTCAGCCCCCAGCAGCGGGCGGCGGTAGCCAGCACCAGCCCGGCGGTGCTGCTGCTGGCGGTGCCCGGGTCGGGCAAGACCACCGCCCTTGTGGCCCGCACCGCCCGCCTCCTCCTGGAGGAAGGGGCGGATCCCCGCCGGATCCTGACGGTGACCTTCAACCGGGAGGCGGCCCGGGACCTGGAGGCCCGCTGGGGGCAGCTGTTCGGCAGCAGCGGCCTGGGGCAGCCGTCCTTTTCCACCATCCACAGCTTTTGCTACCGGGTGCTGCGCCTCTACGCCGGCCGCAAGGGGGTGGAACCGCCCCGGGTCTTCGGGGAGCGGGAAGGAAGCCGGCGGGTGCTGGCGGGCCTCTACCGGGAGCAGCTGGGGGAGACCTTCGGGGACGACGAGCTGGATAACCTGGCCAATGCCATCGGCTACGCCACCAACCGGATGATCCCCGACGGGGAATTGGCCCGCCTGTTCCCCCAGCTGCCCGGCCTGGAAGGGCTGCGGGCCGCCTACCGGCGGTACAAGCAGCAGCACCAGCTGATGGATTTTGACGACATGCTGCTCTACGCCTATACCGCGTTGCAGCGGTATCCCGCCCTGCTGGCCCAGGTGCGGGGGCGGTACGATTGGGTGCAGGTGGACGAGGCCCAGGACACCTCCCTCCTGCAGCACCGGATCCTGGAGCTGGTAAGCCAGGGGAGGATCTTCCTGGTGGGGGACGAGGATCAAAGCATCTACCGGTTCCGGGGGGCGTGGCCCAAGGCGCTGCTGGAGTTCCGCGACCGGTATCCCCAGGGGGAGGTGCTGAAGATGGAGGACAACTTCCGCTCCACCCCCCAGATTGTGGGGGCGGCCCGCCTGTTTATCCGGGAATACCCCAACCGGTACGATAAGGAGATGCAGGCCAACCGGCCCCAGGGACCGGCCCTCTCCTTCCACGAGGAGGAGGAGCTGCCGGACCAGTACCAGGCCATCGTCCGGCAGCTGGCCGCCCTGCCGGCAGGGGAGACGGCGGCGGTCCTCTACCGGTCCGCCATTACGGCGGCAGCCCTGGCCGACCGATTGGATCGGGAAGGCATCCCCTTCTATTGCCGGGAAACCAAGAACCCCCTGGGGTCCAGCCTGGTGCTGCGGGACCTGGGGGCCATCTTCCGCCTGGCCCTCGATCCGGGCAATGTGGAGGATTTTCTCCGGGTGGCCTATAAGATGGGCTGCTACATTACCCGGGAGCTGGGGGAGCATCTCCGCCGCTGCCCGCCGGACAATCTGTGGGACGCCCTGGTGGACAGCGACCAGTATCAGAATCGCTCCACCGCCCGCCTATCCTACCTGCAGGCTGTGCTGAAGAACCTGTGCCGCAAGCCTCCGGTCAAGGCGATCCAGGCGGCGCTGGACGACCTGGGTTACCTGGACTACCTGAAGAAGCAGGGGGAAGGGGGCTACCAGCTGGAGATGTGGAGCCAGCACATCGGGGTGGCCCGGTCCATCGCCCAGGGCTGCCCGGACCTGCCTGCCTTCCTGGCCCGGCTGGAGGAGCTGCCCCGCCTGCTGCTGGAGGCCAATGGGCGGACCGACTGTCCCCTCTGCCTCTCCACCGTCCATTCGGCCAAGGGCCGGGAGTTTGACCGGGTGCTGCTGGCCGACCTGATCGAAGGGGTCTTTCCCGCCTCCGCCGCCATCGAGGAGGAGAAACTGGGGGACGGGGAGGCCATGGAGGAAGAGGCCCGGATCTTTTATGTGGCCATCACCCGCCCCCGGCGGCAGCTGGAGCTGTACACGGCCTGCCGACAGGGGGAGGTGGACCTGGAGAATTCCCGGTTCTTCCTCCAGGTGCGGGACGGGCTGCTTCCCCAGGCCCAGCGGGGAACCGCCTCCCAGCTCCGGCCGGGGCTGGGGATCTGGCATCGCAGCTTCGGCCGGGGGGTGGTGACCGGCGTCAACCGCCGGATGGCCCTCTTCACCGTCCGCTTTGACAAGCTGGGCACCAAGTATTTTTCCTTTTCATCCCTGGAGGACCCCCAAACCATCCGGGTCCTCCCCTAGAACAGGAGGTAGCACTATGCAGATATTGGAACGGGATGCCCTCTGCTATACCAACAGCGCCCGCTT
Organism: Candidatus Heteroruminococcus faecigallinarum; assembly: GCA_904387055.1. Classification (GTDB taxonomy): domain Bacteria; phylum Bacillota; class Clostridia; order Oscillospirales; family Ruminococcaceae; genus Heteroruminococcus; species Heteroruminococcus faecigallinarum. Next base: position 16,858 of record CAJFKV010000012.1, read on the forward strand.
GTCCCCCGCCGCCTGGGTGGAGCCGGGGGAGGTCTTTCTGGCCAGGACCGAGCTGTGCAGCGGCCCGTGGCTCCAGAGTCCCCGGGACCGGTGGACTCCCCGGCGGAGCATGGACTCTCCCGGGTCCAACCCCTGTGTCTGCGCCGGGGTAAAGGGGGCGAAGCCGGGGGATCTGCTGGCGGTGGATCTGTTGGAGGTGCGGCCGGGGGAGCTGGGCTATACCGGCTTTGCCGGGTGGCGCAATCCCCTCTGCCAGGAGATCTGGCCCAACGACTGGGACGTGGTAACCCGGACGGTGGAGATCCAGGACGGGTTTGTCCGGTGGGACGACCGCCTTGCCCTGCCGGTCCGTCCCATGGTGGGGACCCTGGCCACCGCCCCCCGGCAGGGGGAATTCCCCTGCTCCCACCAGGGCCGGTACGGCGGGAATATGGACATCCAGGAGGTGACCGGCGGCGCCACCGTCTACCTGCCGGTGGAGGTGGAGGGAGCCCTTCTCCAGATCGGGGACGTCCACGCCATCATGGGGGACGGGGAGATCAACCGGGGCGGCGGCATCGAGTGCCGGGGCGAGGTGCTTCTCCGGGTCCGGTTGCTGGACCGGCCGCCGGATTTCGACTGGATCCGCCTGGAGGACCGGGACTATCTGATGACGGCCGCCTGCACCGGGGACCTGCGGGAATCTTTTGCCCAGGCGGCCCGCCAGCTGGTGCTGTGGATGGTCCAGGGATTCGCCTTCACCCCCCAGGAGGCCTATCTCCTGCTGGGGCAGGTGCTGGAGAGCCGGTGCACGGCCTACGTCAACCCCCTGTATACGGTGATCTGCAAGGTGAAGAAGGAATACCTGCGTCCCCGGCAGTGGGGCGGCAAAGGGGCGAAAGGGGGAACGGGGCAGTGAGCCATTGGATGGACCAGGTGGAGCGTCTCCTCCAGAAGCCCGCCTGCCTGATCGATCTCTTCCCCCGGCAGGTGCCCCGGGAGGGGTGTTCCCGCTTTTCCAAGGTGGAGTACCACTATCTCTCCCAGTTTGCCGCCTACGGCCTGGACCGGCGGTACGCGGGGGTCCTTCTCAAGGTGAGCGCCCAGTATCCCACGGTGCTGGGCTGGGGTGGCTGGACCGAGAACCCCGCCCCCGATCAGCTGGCGGAGGCGGTCCATACCGTCATGGAGAACCACTCCGGCTGGATACACCTGCTGCTCCCGGAAGAGGACGCCCTGCTCTTTTTTGAGTGGGACTGCCTTCAGATGGTGGTATATAACCCAGGGGAGGAGCTGGGGCGGTTCCTGGAGGAGATTGCCCGGTCGGAGGGGTTTTTCTGGCGGGCAGCGGAAGAAGGGGCCCCTTCTTAACCACAACGGCAAAACCCCCGGCAAGCAGCAAGCTTGCCGGGGGTTTTGGTTTGGGGAAAAAAGGGGGGAGGACAGCCGGACGAGCCAGCCGCCCTCCAAAAAAGGGAAAGGGCAGCTTACAGGGAAGCGCGGAAGTCCTTCACTTCCTTCATGAACTCCTTGACCCGCTTTACATCCACGGCGTTTTCAAAGATGCCGTCGTACTTGAAGGTGGTGGCGCAGACGGCGCCATCGGCGATGGAGAGCTGGCGCTTGATGTTGGCGGCGGTGCAGCCGGTGTTGCAGAAGACGGGGGTTCTCTTCACCGAATCCTTCACCTTCTTCAGGATCTGGGTATCGGTCTCGGCGCCGGCGGTCAGGCCGGAGACGCAGAGGGCGTCCGGATGGTTGTTGAACTCGGTGGACCGGGCGATGTCACAGATGTCCCGGTCGGCCAGGTACTTGGCAGCCTCGGGAACGATGTTGAAGAGCAGCTTCAAATCCTTGGCGCCCACCTCCATCTTGTGGCGGACGGTGGTGCCGGCGTCGGTGTTCCACAGGCCGAAGTCAGAGGCGTATACGCCGGTGATGATCTCCCGGATGAATTTGGCGTCCACGCCCACCGCCAGGTCGATGGAGGCGATGGGATCCCACAGGCAGTTGACGCCGTAGGGGATCTTGATCTCGCTCATCAGCTCGCCGATAACCCGGGCCATGGAGGCAACCGTCTCGGGGCGTACCTTGGTGAGGTAGGGGAGACTGAACTCGTTGGAGAACATCACTCCGTCCACGCCGCCGTCCTGCAGGGCGTGCAGGTCCTTCCGGGCGCACTCCACAACCTTCTCCATCCCGCCGTCGGCATCATAGCCGGGGTCGCCGGGCATGGCCTGCAGATGGCACATGGCGATAATGGGTTTCTCAACACCAAACAGATCCTTCGTCCACATAAGCAGATTCTCCTTTTCCATGATGGTTCTATTGTTACACGATCCCCGCTGGGGAATGGTTCCAGCCGGTTGGCTTTGGTATCCTCAGTGTAACACGGGGCGGGGGGAAATGCAAGAGGAAAATTTCAAAACTTTTCAAAAAATTGCAGAAGTGAGAAATCTCATAAAAAACAAAGGCCCTACGGCTGTAGAAAATGATAAATTGCCAAAAAGAGGTGGAATTTTTCTAGGGTGATTGCAAATAGGTGAAAAGGATGGTAGAATAAGGGCGGCCCATCCTGAAACAATTTGAAACAAGGTAGGCCGTTCAAGGAACGCCAGATAGGACAGGGAGCCGTCATGCTGAAATTTGAACGTCTCGAGCGCATCGAGCAATATGTGAACCAGAACCGGTACGCCACCATCAACGAGCTGGCGTCCCAGTTTTCCATCTCCAGCGCCACCATCCGCCGGGATCTGGAACTGTTAAGCGGCCAGAACCGGGTTACCCTCACCAGGGGCGGAGTGGTCTCCAATCAGGCCAACGTGGTGGAGGAGCGGCCCTACAGCGAGAAGCTGGGGGACAACCAGGAGGAGAAAAAGCGGATTGCCCAGGCGGCTGCCGCGATGATCCGGCCGGGAACCACCATCCTGGTGGATTCCGGCACCACCAACCGGGCCATGATCCCCTTTTTGCAGGAGGTGGGCCCGGTGAATATTGTCACCAACGATGTGGTCATTGCGGGGGAGCTTACCTCCTGCCGGGATGCGGATGTGACGGTTCTGGGGGGGACGCTCCGCAAGGGGTATTTCACCCTGGTGGGCCATTATGCCGAGAGCATGGTGGCCCAGATGCGGGCGGACATCGCGTTTTTGGGGATGGACGCGGTCAACCTGAAGGGGGGCTGCATGATCGCCAATATGAACGAGGTGGGCCTCAAGCGGGCGATGATCCAGGCGGCCCGCCAGGTGGTGGTGGTCTGCGACCATTCCAAGTTTGAGATGGAATCCTTTTTGACGGTCTGTCCCCTGGATCAGGTGGGGACCTTCCTCACCGGCAAGGAGCTGTCCCGGTATGTAGGGGAGGCGTTTGCCGAGGCGGGATGTGTCATCCGATATGTGTAAACAGCCTCAGGGCTTTGGAAAGCAATGATGTTTCCTGAAGGAGGACTAATACTATGGAACAGATGAAAGCGCGGCTGAAGGAACTGTGCGGCCTTACCGGCATTTCGGCCCGGGAGGACGAGGTTGTCCGGTATATGAAGGAGAACCTCTCCCGGTACAGCAAGCAGGTGACGGTGGATATGCTGGGCAACGTGACCGCTTATTTCCCCTGCGGGAAGGAGGACGCCAAGAAGATCCTCTTCTTCGGTCATATGGACGAGGTGGGCCTGATCGTCAAGAAGGTGGAGGAAAACGGATACCTGCGCCTGGAGCGCCTTTCCGCCGTCAACAGCCACATCATCCCCGGCAGCGTGTGGAATGTGCGCACCCATGACGGCAAGCTGATCCCCGGCGTAGTGGGGGCCATGTCCCACCACTTCATGAAAGCGGAAGACAAGGCCAAGGTGCCGGAGCTGAGCCAGCTGGCCCTGGACATCGGCTGCCGGTCCAAAGAAGAGGTTAACGCCCTGGGCATCAGCGAGGGGTGCGTCACCAGCTTTATGCCCCAGTTTATCGAGCTTGCCAACAACATGGTCTCCACCAAGTCGGTGGACGACCGGGCGGCCTGCGCCGTTCTGCTGGGCCTGGCGGAGTATGCCGCTTCCCATCCCCTGAGTTTTGACCTGTATATCATTGCCAGCGTGCAGGAGGAGTTCAACATCCGGGGGATTATGCCCGCTGCCCGGGCGGTGGACCCGGACATTGCCATCGGCATCGACGTGACCCCCGCCGGGGATTCCCCCGATCTGGCCGGCGTCAGCGATATCCGCCTGGGAGGCGGTCCCGCCTTCACCTACCTGAACTACCACGGCCGGGGAACCCTCAACGGCCTGATTCCCAACGAGCCCCTGGTCCACGGGCTGGAGGACGCCTGCCGGCGGGGGGGGATTCCCTTCCAGCGGGAAGTGTGCCGCGGCCTGCTCACCGAGACCTGCTATATCCAGATCAGCGGCAACAAGGGGGTTGCCACCGCCGGGATCTCCATCCCCATCCGGTATGCCCACACCCCGGTGGAGGTGGTGTCGGTGGACGACCTGATCTACACCGAGAAGCTGCTGGAGGCCTTCTGCTCCGGCTGGGACGACAGCCTGAACCTGTACAAAGCGTAAGCCGGACCGCCTCCGGGCGGCGCGGATACCATAATACCCATAGGGAGGTAACAGAATGAATGCGTTTGTCTTCTATTCCCCCACAAAGGTAATCTTCGGCAAAGGGGTGGAAAACCAGGTCGGCCGGGAGATCAAGGCCTGGGGCGGCACCAAGGTGCTGGTCCATTTCGGCGGCGGCAGCGTCAAGCGCAGCGGCCTGCTGGACCGGGTGGAGGCGTCCCTGAAGGAAGCGGGCCTGGACTATGTGCTGCTGGGCGGCGCCGTGCCCAATCCCCGCCTGGGGCTGGTCTATGAGGGCATCGATCTGTGCCGGAAGGAAGGGATCGACTTTGTTCTTCCGGTGGGCGGCGGCTCGGCCATCGATTCGGCCAAGGCCATCGCCATCGGCGCCGTCTACGACGGGGACGTGTGGGATTTCTACGACGGCAAGGCGGTTCCCACCGAGGCCCTGCCCACCGCCAACATTCTGACCCTGGCCGCCACCGGCAGCGAGACCAGCGAGCACAGCGTCATCACCAAGGAGGAGGGAGGAATCAAGCGGGGGATCGGGTTCCCGGTCCTTCGGCCCAAGTTCACCCTTCTCAACCCGGAGCTCCTCTACACCCTGCCTCCTTACCAGACGGCCTGCGGCATCACCGACATCATGATGCACACCCTGGACCGGTATTTCTCCAAGGGCGGCTGCAACGAGATGACCGACCGGATTGCCGAGGCGGTCCTGCGGACGGTGATCCAGTACGGCAAGGTGGCCATGGAGAACCCCACCGACTACACCGCCCGCAGCGAGATCCTTTGGGCGGGCAGCATCTCCCACAATGACATGACCGGCCTGGGCCTTCCCGGGGACTGGAGTCCCCACCAGCTGGAGCACGAGCTGGGCGGCATGTTCGATGTGGCCCACGGGGCCGGCCTGGCCGCCGTATGGGGCGCCTGGGCCCGGTATGTGGTGGATGCGGATGTGATGCGCTTCGCCCGGTACGGCGTCAACGTGTGGGGCCTCAACATGAACTGGGAGGACCCGGCCGCCACGGCGGAAGAGGCCATCCGGGCCACCGAGGCGTACTTTGCCTCCATCGGGATGCCCACCACCATTTCCCAGCTGCTGGGCCGTGCCCTCACCGAGGCGGAGGTCGAGGAGCTGGCGGAGAAGTGCACCTTCTTCGGCCGGCGGACCATCGGCAGCTTGAAGGTCCTGGGCAAGGAAGAGATCAAGGACGTGTATCGGGCCGCCCTGTAACGGGAATTGCCTATCCAGTGAAGGGACCGCTCCCCGCCGGGGGAGCGGTCCCTTTTGCCGGAAAAGCCGAAAAAAAGGAGGAAGCAGCGCTTCCTCCTTTTTCTATCCGATGGAAAGGTCCTTACACCTCAATCTCGAAGGCGCTTTCCTCGTCCAGCTCCACCAGGGCAAAGTCGTTGGCATAGGCCCGCTCCGGCAGCACCACCAGGGCGTGGAGCTCCGCCTCGTGGCGGGGGAGGGGGGTCAGATGATAGACGCCGGGGTAGAGGGAGACGATGGTTCCCTTGGGCACCAGGAAGGCCTTGGTGGCGGTGGTGTCGGGGGCGCCGCCGGCGGGGGTCACATGGAGGACCGCGTCGTCGTTGATGGGCATGATCCCTTCGCAGCTATGGGTGTGGTATTCCACCGAGTCCACCCGGTAGCCGTGGTTCTTCACCACCAGGGGGGAGAAGCCCATGGGGAGCTGCCCGTCGGAAAAATGGCGGGCGCCGTCCCGATAGAAGGTGTGGAATTCTCCGCACAGGTGGGGGCCGGAGGGGTTCATCACGTCGGTAAAGCTGCCAAAGGGGGCGAAGGCTTCCACCGTCAGGGGCTCCAGTTTGATGGTTCTCATCGGACAACATCCTTTCTTCAAAAACAAATGATTTGCATCAGGGGTCTACTTCTCGTTCAGGGCGGAGGTTTCCCGCATCCAGCTGCCCCACTCGTCATAGGCCTTCTGGTATTGGGCAAAGATCTTCTTGTACTTCTCGTGGTTTTCCGGGATGGGCTTGATGCTCTTGGCATACCGGACCATGTGGGCTACCGCCTCGTCCGGGTCCTTGTAGATGCCGGCGGCCAGGGTGGCCAGGATGGCCGAGCCCAGGGTGCAGGACTGGGGGTTCTCCGGAACGTTGACCACTACGTTGCTCACATCCGCGTGGATCTGCATAAACAGGTCGCTGTTGGTGGTGCCGCCGCCCATGCAGATCTCGTTGACCGGGAAGCCGGCCTTCCGGAAGGACTGGAAGACGTTCTCGGTGCCATAAGCAACGCCCTCCATGATGGCGCGGAACAGGTGGGCCTGGGTGTGGCCCAGGGAGAGGCCGTAGATGGTGCCCCGCACCGAGGGATCGGTATAGGGAGTCCGGTTGCCCTGCCACCAATCCAGAACCAGCAGCCCGTCGGAACCGGGCTCCAGCTTGGCCGCTTCCCGGTTGAGGACGCCGTAAGCGCCGCCGGGCTGGTCCTCCAGATCCTTGCAGAAGTTCCGCTTGAACCAGCTGACAATGGAGCCGCTGGAGGTCTGGCCGCCCTCCACGACGCCGTATCCCTTGCGGATACAGTCGGGGAAGGGGCCGAAGATGCCGTTCTTGGAGTAGGTGTACTGGTCGGTGAGGCCCATAATCAGATGGGAGGAACCGGTGATGAGGGCCACCTTGCCGGGCTTGACCACCCCCAGGCCGAAGTTGCCGATGTAGGCGTCCACGCCGCCCTGACCGACGATGGTGTTGGGGGAGAGGCCCAGGAACTCGGCCGCCTCGGGAGTGAGGGTCCCCAGGTTGTCGCCCAGGTGGGTGATCTCCTGGGGGAATTTGGCCAGCACGTCGCCCAGGCCGATCTGCTCGTAGAAATCCACCGGGAATCCGCCGTTGGGGGCGTCGTAGTACCAGCGGACGGCAATGTTGGACAGGTTGGCGGTCCAGCGGCCGGTGAGCTTGTAGGTAATCCAGTCGGCGCATTCGCAGACCTTTTCCGCCTTGTTGTAATTCTCCGGCTCGTGCTTCTTCAGCCACAGGGCCTTGCAGGGCATCCATTCGGCCGATACGTTGCCGTAGCCGTTGAACTTCAGGATGGGATGCTTGGTGGAGGCGATAAAGGCGGCCTCCTCGGCAGCGCGGACGTCCATCCAGATGAGGCAGTCCCGCAGGGGGGTACCGTCGTTCATACAAAGCATGACGCTGCAGCAGGTAACGTCATAGCTGAGGGCGATGATATCCTCTTTGTCGATACCGGACAGCTCCAGCGCCTTGTGGGTGCTGGCGGCCAGGCAGTTCCACCAGTCGGCCGGGGACTGCTCGGCCCAGCCGGGATGCTCGTGGCGGGTGGGGTATTCGGTGGAAGCAAAAACGATCTCATGGCCTTCCATGTCGTAGATGCCAACCCGCATGCCGCCGGTTCCGCTGTCGAACCCCATTACGTATTTCTGTTTCAACTTCTAATACCCCCTATTTATTCGTTTTGGATAGTTTATCCCAGGGCAAGTATAGCAAATTTGTGCGAAAAAGTAAACGAAATTTGGCGAGAAAGTTTTTCAAAACGAAAAAGTTCATCCTTGTTTTTTGTGCGAAGTGGCAAAAAAGTGTTACAGTTTTCCGCAACTATTGCAAAGATCCGTGAAACAGAGTACAATATAGGCATTCCAAAGCGACTGTTTTGTTCAAAAAACGGAAGCATGGAAACGCGCATTTTGCCCAAAAGCGGATGGGATTCTTTGCTACTATTGATTACAGTTATTGGCATTTCGCCCTATTTCTTTCCACCGAATTGTCAACTTTGCTGTTTGGATGGGTCAATCTGCAGCAAAGGAAAGAGCATGTTTCGGGCAAAATGCAAAATATGCAAACTTTTGTCAAGTTTTTTTAACCTTGTGCAAAGAAATTATGGAGATTGCTTGACTTTATCTGTCGGAGGATTATAATGACAGATAAGATTTCCGTGGAGGAAGCCTTTTGGGGGGCGGCGGAAATCAACATAACGGTTTGGAGGTTTGGGGAGTTATGGAGGAGAGATACACCATTGGCTGCGACTTTGGCACCCTGTCGATGCGGGCGGTGCTGGTGCGGCTGCGGGACGGCGAGGTTGTCGCCGAGGAAACCTTTGACTATCCCCATGGCGTCATCACCGGCCAGCTGCCGGAGAGTGGGGTCCTCCTTTCTGGGCCAGGCTGGGCCCTTCAGGACCCGGACGATTACCTGCAGGCCCTGGAACACTGTGTCCCGACGGTGGTGAAGGAATCGGGGGTGGACCCGGCCGCCATCATCGCCATGGGGGTGGACTTCACCACCTGCACCGTGGTCCCCTTGGACGAGAAGCTGGTCCCCCTGTGCAAGAATCCCCGGTTCCGGGACCGGCCCCATGCCTGGATCAAGCTGTGGAAAAACCACACAGCCGGCCCCGAGGCAAACGATATCACCCGGATTGTGGCCCAAAAAGGATGGCACACGCTGGACGATTACGGGTTCCGGGCGTCGTCCGAATGGTTCTTTTCCAAAATCCTGGAAATTATTCGGAAAGATGAGGATACCTACCGGCAGACCTACACCTATTCGGAGGCGGGGGACTACATCGTCTCCCAGCTGGTGGGGAAGATGGTCCGCAGCGGGGTGCTGGCCGCTGCCAAGGGCCTTTACGACAACGTGAACAACCGGTACCCGGACAAGGAGTTTTTCCGGGCGCTGGATCCCCGGATGGAGAATATTGTGGAGGAGAAGCACCTGGACAACATCCAGCAGGTAGGGTCTGTAGCCGGCGGCCTCACGGCCAGCATGGCTGGCCGTCTGGGACTCAAGGAAGGGACCACCATCTGTGTGGCCCACGCGGATGCCGGGTGTGCTCTTCCCGGCGCCGGGCTTGTCCAGCCCAACGAGATGCTGTTTGTCATGGGAACCTCCACCTGCCATATGATGATGGCCGAGACGAAGGAGCAGATTCCCGGCATGTTCGGCGTCTACTACAACGGCATTCTCCCCGGCTACTACGCCTATGAGGCCGGCCAGGGAGCGGTGGGCGACATCTTTGATTGGTTCTGCCGCCGCTTTGTTCCCCAAAGCTACTACGAGGAGGCCGACCAGAGGGGAATTGCCATCCAGAAGCTGCTGGACGAGAAGGCTGCCAAGCTGAAGGTAGGGGAGAGCGGCGTGATCGCTCTGGACTGGATGAACGGCAACCGGTGCATCCTGCAGAATTCTGAGCTTACCGGCCTGTTTATGGGCCTCACCCTCTCCACCACGGCGGAGGAGGTGTACCGGGCCCTGCTGGAGGCCACTGCCTTTGGCACCAAGGTCATTATGGATCAGTTTGCCGCTTATCATGTTCCGGTCAAGGGCGTGTATGCCTGCGGCGGCCTGGCCCACAAGAGCCCAGTGGTGATGCAGATTTATGCCGACGTGCTGGGCCTGCCCATCAAGGTGTCGGCGGTCAAGCAGACCTCCGCTCTTTCCACCTCCATCTTTGCGGCGGTGGCGGCCGGATCGGCCAAGGGCGGATACGACGACTACGCCACCGCGGTTTCCCGGATGGTCAAGCCCCCCAAGAGGGAGTATTTCCCCATCCCGGAGAATGTGGAGCGGTACCAAAAGCTCTTTGCCATCTACCGGGAGATGCACGACCTCCTGGGCAAAGAGGGCAGCCCCATGCTCCGGCTGCGGGAGCTGCAGCGGGAGTGCCTGTGAAAAGGCGGCTCCCCCCCACCAATTTGTTATGAACCGGCCCTTTGCGGGATCCTTGTAGGGCTGGCGTTCATAAAACGCTGTAAAGCACATATTAAGGAGGAAAAAACATGAAAGCACGTAAAGTACTTGCGCTGATCCTGTCCCTGGCCATGGCGTTCTCGCTGGCAGCCTGCGGCGGCAGCTCGTCCAGTGCGGCTCCTGAGTCCGAGGCTGCTCCCTCTGAGAGCGCTGCGACTTCTGAGGAGGCCCCTGCTGAGGAGTCCGCTCCTGCTGAGGCCAAGGATTACACCATCGCCACCGTTGTCAAGCTGACCGGCGTTGCCTGGTTCGACCGGATGGAAGAGGGCGTCAACCAGTTTGCCGAGGATACCGGCATCGATGCCTTCCAGGTTGGTGACTCCACTGCCGACCCCGCTGCCCAGGCCAAGATCATCGAGGATATGATCGCCCAGGGCGTGGACGCCATCTGCGTGGTTCCCAACTCCACCGAGTCCCTGGAGGCTGTGCTCCAGAAGGCTCGTGAGGCCGGCATCGTGGTTATCTCCCATGAGGCTGCCAACATCCAGAACGCCGACTACGACATCGAGGCTTTCGACAACGCCCTCTACGGCGAGCATTTTGCTCAGCAGCTGGGCGAGCTGATGGGCGGCAAGGGTCAGTACACCACCTTTGTTGGTTCGCTGACCGCTACCTCCCACAACGAGTGGTGCGACGCTTCTCTGGCTTACCAGCAGGAGCACTATCCCGACATGGAGCTGGTCTCCCCCAAGAACGAGACCACTGAGGACGCGGAGAATGCGTACCAGAAGGCCAAGGAGCTGCTGGCTGCCTATCCCGATCTGGTTGGCTTCCAGGGTTCCGCTATGACCGATATCCCCGGTGTTGCCCGCGCCATCGAGGAGGCCGGCCTGGCTGACTCCACCTACGTTATCGGTACCTCCCTGGTGTCCACCTCCGGCCAGTATCTGGAGACCGGCGCCATCGACATCATCTCCTTCTGGGATCCCGCTCTGGCTGGTTACGCCATGAACGAGCTGGCTGTGAAGGTTCTGGACGAGAGAGCCGGTGTCGGCGAGGCTGTGGCCGATGGCCTGAGCCTGACCGCGGACGGTTATCAGGATCTGAAGCTGGTTGACAACACCGCCAACGGCGGCACCAAGGTGTTCTATGCCAACGCCTGGATCGACGTCACCAAGGAGAATATGGACGATCCCGCTTACCAGTTCTAAGGAATCGGAGGGAATCGATCCCAGTAGACAGCATAAGGGAGGAGGGCTGCCCTCGCAGCAGCCCCCCTCCCTTCCGCGAATCCAGACGGTTCATAGAGATAGCGCAAAGAGAAAGGAAATCGTGTTATGGCCCAACCATTCATTAAGTTGACGGGCATTTCCAAGTCTTTTGCCGGTGTCAAGGCGCTGCAGAACGTCGACATGGTGATTAACCAGGGCGAAACTCGGTGCCTTGCCGGTGAGAACGGCGGCGGAAAGTCTACCTTGATTAAGGTGATCTCTGGCTTTTACACCCCTGATGAAGGCACCATCGAGATCAATGGCAAGGTTTATAAAAAGCTGACCCCCCAGCAGGCAATTCGGGAAGGAATTCAGATCATCTATCAGGATTTCTCGGTCTTTCCTAACTTGACGGTGGCGGAGAATATTGCACTCAGCTCCGAGCGACTGGAAAACAAAAAGTTTGTCAATTGGAAAGCCATTCGGGAAAAGGCAAAGAAGGGTCTTTCTCTGGTCAATGTAGAGATGGATCTGGATGCCAAGGTGGGAGATCTTTCGGTCGCGGATAAACAGCTGGTGGCCATCTGCCGGGCGCTGCTCCAGGATGCCAAGCTCCTGGTGATGGACGAACCCACCACTGCATTAACCCGTAAAGAAGTGGATTCTCTCTTTAAAGTTGTGCGGGATCTGCAGAAAAAGGGGATTGCGATTCTGTTTGTCAGCCACAAGCTGGAGGAGGTCTTTGAGATCGCCGAAGAGCTGACAATCCTGCGAAACGGCAGGAAAGTGATCGAGGGGCACATGAAGGACTTCGACCGGGAGAAGTTTATCTATTACATGACCGGCCGAAAGATTGAAGAGAGCCACTACGATCAGCCGGAAGTTGCCGGCGCGCCAATGTTTAAGGTTGAAAACATCGGGATCAAGGATCTGTTTAAGGATATATCGTTTGAGGTTTATGCCGGGGAGATCGTGGGGATTACCGGCCTGCTGGGCTCCGGCCGCAGCGAGCTGGCCCGGGCTCTGTTCGGCTTGGAAAAGCTGACCGAAGGCAAAGTGTACCTGGAAGGAAAGGAACTGCACCTGCATTCGGTAAAGGATGCCATTGACCATGGAATTTCCTACGTTCCGGAGGACCGCCTGACCGAGGGCCTTTTCCTCCCTCATTCCATCGCCAACAACACCGTGGCGGCTACCTTGGACAAAAATTTGGACAAGCGCCATCTGCTGGATAAGAAAAAGATTCGGGAAACAACCGATAACTGGATCCATGAGATGAAGGTGGTTACGCCCTCGGGAGCACTTCCGGTGCAGGCTCTGTCCGGCGGGAACCAGCAGAAGGTTGTGCTGGCTAAGTGGCTGTCCAACAATCCCAAGGTGTTGATCCTGAACAGTCCTACCGTGGGTGTGGACATCGGCGCCAAGACCGATATCCATGAATATACCCGCCACCTGGCGGCTCAGGGCATGGCGGTCATCATCATTTCGGATGATATTCCGGAGGTTATGCAGACCTGTAACCGGGTGCTCATCATGAAAAAGGGGCGGATCGTGGGCCAGTATGCAACTGCCGATCTGGATGAAACTTCCTTGTCCAATAAGCTCAGTGAGTCCTAGCAACGCCGTCAATTAAGGGAAAGGAATGGAAATTCGGTGAAAAAGATCGTAAAAACCAACGAATTTTTCGTTGCCATCACCGTTGTTGCCCTCTGTTTATTCATTGGCATCAGGAATCCTGTTTTCTTCACCGGCGCCAATGCGGTTAGCCTTTTGAAAAACAGCGTGGTAGACGGAATCATGGCATTTGCCCTGATGCTGGGCATCATTGCGGGTGGAATCGACGTATCGTTCCCCGCTATTGCGGTTTGCTCCTTTTATCTGACCAATAAATTGATGCAGACCATTGATTTTCAAGGTTCGGTTGTGTTGCCTATCCTGATGGCGGTGGCCATCGGCACGGTGCTGGGCTTCATCAATGGTGTGATTATCGCCAAGTACAACCTGCCGGCCTTCATTGTCACCTTGGGTACATCCAGTGTGTTCCACGGGTTGTTGATTTCCCTGGTGGGTTCCCGCCAGATCGGCCGTCTCCAGCCTCCCCTGGAGGAGATGAGCAAGGCGTCCCTCTTTACCGTCCAGTCGGATAACGCCGTCAGCTCGATGCCGGTGACCTTTATCTTCCTGGTGGTCATTGCAGTTGTCGTCCACATCATCTTGAAATACACCATGCTTGGCCGGGGCATCTATGCCGTCGGCGGTGACCGTGTCTCTGCGGAGCGGGCCGGCTTCCCGGTGAAGGGGATTCAGGTTTTTGTGTACACCTTCATCGGCATGGCGGCCGGCCTGGCTGGCATTGTCCACTCGATCCAGGCACGGATGGCCATCCCCACCGACCTGATGGGCAACGAGATGCTCATCATCGCGGCGGTGGTGCTGGGCGGCACCAACATTTCCGGCGGCAGCGGTACGGTGATCGGCACTGCCCTGGGTCTTGCCCTGATTACCATTACCAAGAACAGCCTGATCCTGATCGGGATCCCGTCCACGGCGCAGCGGTTTGTGCTGGGTCTTATCATCGTAGCCGGTACGGCTGTTTCGGCTTACCAGGCTCTGCGGAACTCCCGCAAGAACCCCAAGATCCTTGCGGATACCGACACGCCTGTGAAGGATGTGGAAGGAGGTGCAGCAAATGTCTGAGAAGAGACAATCGCTGGGGACCGCCATTAAAACCGGTCTCAAGAATCTTTCCAGTGATAGCAAGCTGATGCGCCTTTTCGTCATCATGGTGGGCGTATTCATCCTGATGTCGGCCCTTCGGCCCAGTTCTTTCCTGACCATCAGCAACTTCCAGTCGATGGCATTCCAGATTCCTGAGCTGGGTATCTACGCCATTGCGGTTATGCTGGCCATGCTGCTGGGGGGCATCGACCTGTCGGTAGTTGGTATCGGTAACCTGAGCGGCATTCTTTCCTGCTTCCTGATGATCTACCTGGAGCCGAAGATCGGCGGTATGCCCGCTCTCCTCTGCGGCATTGTGCTGGCAGTAGTGATTGGTCTGGCTTGCGGATTGCTCAACGGTGTTCTTATCGCCAAGGTTGGTATTCCCGCTATGATTGCTACCCTGGGCAGCATGGAGATCTTCTCCGGTCTGGGAATCCTCCTCACCGACGGTGCTGCCGTTATGGGAATGCCGGAAGAATTTACCGTTATCGGCAATGGATCGATTTTTGGTTTCCCGGTGCCCATGGCAATCTTCATCGTGGTGGTGGCCATCTTCACCATTTATCTTCAGGGCAAGCAGTTCGGCATGGAGCTGTATCTGCTGGGTACCAACCCCAAGGCGTCCCGCTTTACCGGTATCAAGAATGATTGGGTAACCATGAAGGCCCATATGCTGGGCGGCGCTCTGGCGGCGGTGGGCGGCCTGATCCTGGCCTCCCATTCCAACTCGGCCAAGGCGGATTACGGTTCTTCCTACACCCTGCAGAGCATTCTGATCTGTGTGCTGGGCGGCGTGTCTCCCTCCGGCGGCTTCGGAAAGGTGACCGGCATTGTCATGGCCATCTTTACCCTCCAGTTCCTGTCCAGCGGCTTTAACATTCTCCGCTTCAGCAGCTACCAGAAGACCTTTATCTGGGGTGCTGTTCTGGTTGCGACCCTTATCATCAACTACTACGGTGATAAGCGGGCCGAGCGGAAGAAGAGAGAGGCGGCCAAGGCGGAGGCCAAAACCGCCCAGTAAGAGATCTGTCCATCCTTCCCCGTCCCGGTTCCGGGGCGGGGAGTCATCTGAGAACCACACTATTGAAGGAGGAGTTTTCCTATGCAAAGACTGCTCAACGACCCCAAGAATTATGTGGATGAGATGCTGGAGGGCGTATATGCCGCCCATCCGGACATGGTCAAGTATATTGACGACGACAAGCGCTGCTACGTAACCACCAAGAAGAAGGAAGGCAAGGTGGGTCTGGCCACCGGCGGCGGTTCCGGCCATCTGCCCCTTTTCATGGGGTATGTGGGCGACGGCATGCTGGACGGCTGCTCGGTGGGCGGCGTGTTCCAGTCCCCCAGTGCCGACCAGATGGCGGCGGTCACCCGGGAAATTGATTCCGGCGCGGGTGTTTTGTACATCTACGGCAACTATACCGGCGACATCATGAACTTTGAGATGGCCCAGGAGCTGGTGGACTTTGATGACATCAAGGTGATGCACGTTCTGGGTGCCGACGATGTGGCTTCCGCTCCCAAGGGGGAAGAGGACAAGCGCCGCGGCGTGGCCGGTATCTATTATGTGTTCAAGTGTGCCGGCGCGGCTGCCGATTCCATGCTGCCCCTGGAGGAGGTCGCCCGCATTGCCCAGAAGGCGGCAGACAATGTCCGCACCATGGGCGTGGCCCTCACCCCCTGCATCATCCCGGAAAACGGCAAGGCCAACTTCTCCATCGAGCCCGGCCAGATGGAATTGGGTATGGGCATCCACGGGGAGCCCGGCGTGGAGGTCTGCCCCATGAAGACGGCGGACGACACGGTGGACTATATGCTGGATCGGATCCTGCCCGACAAGCCTTATGAGGCGGGGGACGAGGTGGCGGTCCTGATCAACGGCCTGGGCGCCACCCCCAAGGAGGAGCTGTACATCATCTACCGCCGGGTGGCCCAGGTGCTGGCCGACAAGGGGATCAAGGTCTTCAAGGTGGATGTGGGCGAGTTTGCCACCTCCATGGATATGGCCGGCGTTTCCATCAGCCTGCTGAAGCTGGACGATGAGCTGAAGAAGTACCTCTCCATGCCCTGCCGGACCCCCTTTGTGTCCCAGCCCCAGCTGTAACAAGAGAAGGAGAGACAATCATGAGCATCATCACGCGGGATCTTGTGATCCAGTTTATCAACCGGGCGTCGGCCCTGATGGAAGAGAACAAGGACTACCTCTATGAGCTGGATGCTGCATCCGGCGACGGCGACCTGGGTCTCACCATGACCAAGGGCTTTGCCGCCGGGGCGGAGGCTGCCAACGGCAGCGGGGAGGCGGATCTGGGGAAGCTGTTCTTCCTCATCGGTTCCACCATTGCCAAGGTGGTTCCCTCCACCATGGGCACCCTGATGGGAAGCGGCTTCCTGAAGGCCGCCAAGGCCCTCAAGGGGAAGACCGAGCTGGCGCCGGCCGATTTCGCCGCCTTTGTGGAGGCCTATTATGCCGGCCTTCAGGAGCGGGGAAAGGCCAATCCCGGCGAGCGCACCATCCTGGATGCCCTCAAGCCGGCGGCGGATGCCGTCCGTGGGGCGGTTGACAGCGGGGAAGAGGACGTGGGCGTTCTGGCCTGCAAGGCAGCCGAAGCGGCGGAAGCAGGCAAGGAAGCCACCAAGGAGATGGAGGCCACCCACGGCAAGGCGGTGGTCCATCGCGCCAAGCTGGTCGGCGTGCCGGACCAGGGCGCGGTAGTGGGCGCCCTGTTCTACCAGGCGTGGAAGGACGTCCTCGCCCAGTAATCTGCCTTTGTGTCCCAAAAATAAAAAATTTCTGCAAAGGCCCGGAGAGCTTCTCCGGGCCTTTGTGATGACGTAGAGGGGTGCAGCCCCTCGCAAGAAAAAACGGCTTCCCAGCCATCCCGGCGGGGAGTCGTTTTATTATGCTCAACTTCTATTGATCCTGATGAAATATAAGCATTCGACATGGAGCGGGGCTGGCTTTATAATAAAACCAACATCCATCGGCATACTGCTTCCCACTCCGGGGAAAAGCTCCCCGCGGCCTCGCGGGACAAAGGACAAGGAGGGATCGTTATGAAACGATTGTTTGCACTCTTGACAGCCATCGCCATGCTTCTTTCCGCTGCCGGCTGCCAGACAGCCGTCGGGTCGGATGCCGGCGTGTCCGCGGCCGATTCCAGCGGTTCCAGCTCCAGCCTGCCGGAGGCCGCTTCCGCCGCGGGCGGGGAGTCTGCCGCGGCTTCGTCCTCCTCCGCCGCGGCCCAGGAGGGGTCCGGCGGGATCCTGGTGGCGTATTTTTCCTGGGCCGACAATGCTGTCCTAGACGAGGAGGTAGACGCCGTCGCCTCCCCCAGCGTGCTCTCTCCCGGGAATGTGGAGGAGCTGGCCGGCTGGGTCCAGGAGGAGACCGGGGGCGATCTCTTCTCCATCCAGGTTGCCGACCCCTACCCCAGCGACTGGGACGCCTGCCTGGAACGGGCCAACGCCGAGCGGGGGGAGGATGCCCGGCCGGAACTGGTGGCGGCAGTGGAGAATCTGGACGGGTACGATACCGTCTTCCTGGGGTACCCCAACTGGTGGTACGGCGTCCCCATGGCGCTGCTCACCTTCCTGGAGCAGAACGACCTCTCCGGCAAGGAGGTCTATCTCTTCTGCTCCCACGGCACCGGCGGCCTGGCCCAGAGCGTGGAGATCATCGCCGAGGCGGCGCCGGGGGCCATCCTGTCGGACAATATCTTCGACTGCTACGAGGAGGAGGCCCCTTCCTCCCAGGAGGCGATCCAGGCCTGGGTGAGGGAGCTGGGCTTTGGCGGGGAGACGGCGGCCGCCCAGGAGCCGGCCCAGCCGGCCCAAGCCGCCCGGCAGATCCAGGTGCAGTGGGGAGAGGAGACGGTGCTCTATGAGCTGAACGACAGCGCCGCCGCCGCGGCCCTCTACAGCCAGCTTCCCCTTACCGTGGAGATCGAGGACTACAGCACCAACGAGAAGATCTTTTACCCGCCCCAGCAGCTGGATACCACCGGCGCCCCCTTGGCGGAGGGCGGCGCCGGAACCTTGGCCTATTATGCCCCCTGGGGGGATGTGGTGTTCTTTTACGACAGCTACAGCGCCAACCCATCCCTCTACGAGCTTGGGCAGGTGGTATCCGGCGGGGAACTGGTGGGAGAGCTGTCCGGAACGGTTGTCATCCAGCCGGTGGAATGAAGGAGGAAGGAAAGATGAAGATCGTTGTTCTTGCCGGGAGCCCCAACAAGCGGGGGTCTACCAATCTGCTGGTCGATCACTTCCGGCGGGGGGCGGAGGAGGCGGGCCATCGGGTGGAGATCATCGACGCTGCCCATGCCGCTATCCACCCCTGCACCGGCTGCATCCACTGCGGCTACGAGGGGCCCTGTGCCCTCCACGACGAGATGGAGACCATCCGGCCCAAGATTCTGGAGGCGGATATGCTGGTGCTGGCAACCCCCCTCTACTATTACGGGATGTCCGCCCAGCTGAAGACACTGATCGACCGCTTCTGTGCCTTTAACGGCTCTATCCAGCGAAAGGGGATGCAGTCGGCCCTGCTGGCCGTGGCCTGGAACAGCGACGACTGGACCTTTTCCGCCCTGGAAGCCCATTACAAAACCTTGGTGGCCTATCTCCACTGGAAGGACAGGGGGATGGTGCTGGGGTACGGCTGCGGCACCCCGGCCATGACCCAGCGATCCCCCTTTCCCCAGCAGGCCTACCGGCTGGGCAGCCAGCTGCGGTAGAGGCCTTTTTCAGGGAAGCCAAGGGAGACGGCAAGAGCGGCGCCCACCTCCGCAGCGCTGCGCAGATCTTTGATAGCCGGCGCGCAAAAAGGGATCTGGGCGCGGTAGAGTCGCAGCCGCCGCCATGGGGAACACAAAACAGGCGCTCCTTCCGTCCAGCGGAGGGGCGCCTGCTACATTTTATATGAAAAGGGAATAACCTTTACAGCAAGGTGAACCGGTTTTTTTCAAAGAGGAGGAGCCCGTCCCTTCTCATTTTGGAAAGCTCGTTGGACATGGCGCTGCGGTCCACCGAGAGAAAATCCGCCAGCTGCTGGCGGTTAAAGGGGATGACCACGGTGGAGCTGTTTTGCCGGGCGGCCTCCTCCGACAGGTAGGACATCAGCTTTTCCCGCGTCGTGCGATGGGACATATGGCCGATCTTCTGCACCAGCTTCCGGTTCTTGTCACAGATGGCGAAGAACAGATTCTGAACCACCATGGCGTGGAACCGGCAGGAGGACGGGCAGGTGGTGATTGCCCGGCGGGCGTCCAGAAAGAGAACGGCGCTGGCTTCCACCGCCAGCACGTTGTTCAGGATGGCGCCGCTGCCGGGGGAGAGGTAGGCTTCCCCAAACAGTTCCCCTGCCTCCACCGTGCCGATGAGGTTGCTGTTGCCCCAGTAGTCGTCCCTGCGGATGTGGAGCCTGCCCTCCGCCAGGACGGCAATCTCCCGGACGGCCTCCCCCTGCCGGAAGACAAGTTCCCCCTTCTGGTAGGTGCGCAGCGTTGCCCCCAGGCAGCCCAGCATGGCGGCAATCTCCTCTTCGGCAAGGCCGCGGAAAAGGGGCGCGTGCTTGAGAATGGGCAGATATTGGTTCATAAACAGCTCCTTTTTGTTGTAGATACAACCGACAAGTTGTTTTTATAATAGTATACTGGCTCCATAAAGTCAAGAATACGCAGGGAATACGAGGCCAGGGAAGGTCCTCCCAACGGCTTCCCTGCTATAGCCGAGAGGAGATTTCATCATGATTCGAACGATCATCCGCATTGACGAGGAAAGATGCAATGGCTGCGGCGCCTGTGCCGCCGCCTGCCACGAGGGCGCCATTGCCATGGTAAACGGCAAGGCCAAGCTGACCCGCGAGGATTACTGCGACGGCCTTGGCGACTGCCTGCCCGCCTGCCCCACCGGGGCCATCTCCTTTGAGGAACGGGAGGCCCCCGCCTATGACGAGGCGGCGGTGCTGGCGGCCAAAAAGGCGACCCCGCCCCACACACTGCCCTGCGGCTGCCCCGGCACCCAGTCCAAGGCCATCCGCCGCGGCCCTTGCAGCGACGAACCGCCGGTCCACAGGGGCGGCAGCCAGCTGATGCAGTGGCCGGTGCAGATCAAGCTGGTGCCGGTCAACGCCCCCTACTTTGACGGGGCCAACCTGCTGGTGGCGGCGGACTGCACGGCCTACGCCTACGGCAATTTCCACCAGGAGTTTATGAGGAACCACGTCACCCTCATCGGCTGTCCCAAGCTGGACGAGGGGGACTATACCGAGAAGCTGACCGCTATCCTCACCGGCAATGCCATCAAGAGCGTCACCATTGCCCGCATGGAGGTGCCTTGCTGCGGCGGCCTTGAGCAGGCGGTCAAGAATGCCCTGCAGGCCAGCGGCAAATTTCTCCCGTGGCGGGTGGTCACCATCTCCACCGACGGAAAAATCCTGGATTGATTCTTTAATACAGAGAGAAAGGGAGGAGTCCTGGCCGTTACCGGTCATGGGCTCCTTGTTTGTTGCTGGACAAGACGGCGGTGAAGCTTCCTGTGGCGGAACGTATGGACAGCCTTGGGACTGGGTTGGCTTTGGTCCGAGACCTTTGAAAACAGCCAGACCGTCCCCCTCCGTTCCAGGAGGGACGGAATCATGGGGCAGCATTCCAACGGATTGTTTCGGCGATGCGGAAACGGAATGCTGCTGCAAGGATGCAGTGTGGGAGATTGGTTGGTGGTTCGCTTCCCTCTTTCCGACACAAAAATTGCTTTGGGCGGATTTCTGAGTTGGTTCTCTGCCTCCATCCCCTACGGATTCGGTATTTCGGCAGGCAAGTCATGCCCGCAATTCGGTGAAGGCTTCTATCCAGGGTAGGTCCCTCCCGCCCACTGTCCTCCTGTGGAAAGCAGCGCCCGTTCATTTTTTTCTTTTTTCTCCATGGAATATGCCCCCCAAAAACAGCGCCGGCCACTGCCGGCGCTGTTTTTGGGGGGCAGGGGTCGTTCCGCTGGCAGAGAAGGAAAAACCTTTGGTAAAAGTGCCCAATGCGAAAGCGAAAAGGCAAAATAGCGCTAATTTATGGTATTTGAAATAATAATAATGAAATGTTGCATTTTTCGTAAATAAATCAGGCGCAAAATAATCTTTTTGTTGGTATTGGTGTGAAAATATAGGTGTATTTATAGAATGTTCCAATATTTTCAAATTCCGTTGTCGGCAGGGAAAAGAATCGGTTATAATATGTTGTACATAATGACTGGAATGGTCGATTCCAAAGGAATGCTGTTCCTTTGTGGAGGAGGGACCGACAATGGAACTGAACAAAAAACGACTGGAAGCCATGTTGTATCTTCTGAAAGAACAGGACTTTGTCTCCATTGAGTCACTGGCCGAACGATGTGGGATATCGACGAGAGCCATGCGGTATAACCTGGAGGCGATTGAGGCCTTTCTGGTGAAAAAGGGATTTCCCTATTTTGAGAAAGAGAGGATGCGGGGGGTCCGCCTGGTACATTCCCCTCAGCTGGACAGCTTCATCGACCAGTATGTGGCATCCATCGGGCCATATCAGTACCAATATTCCCCTCAGGAAAGGGTGGCCTACCTGCTCTCTACTCTCCTTCTGCACACCCATCCCATCCAGACCAATGTGCTCTGTAAGGCAATCGGTTGCTCCCGCAACACCGTGTTCAAAGATTTGGAACAGGCGGGAGAGTGGCTGGAGAAGCGGGATCTCACCTTGGTAAAGCGGCCCAAGGTAGGGATCTATGTTGTGGGGGAAGAGGTGAAACGTCGTTCCGCTCTGGGGGAATTGTATTCGGAACAGCTTCCTTCCCAGGAGATCCTGCACTATGCCACCGGCACTGCCCTGGAAGATCGGTTTGACAGCCGTATTTTGGGGCAGGTGATGACGCAGGAGCGGGCACAGGTGCTGGCCGAAAGCATTAGGGCTCTGGAGCAGGCGCTGGGAAGGCAGTTTAGTGACGACACCTGCAGCAATCTGATCCTCCATCTGGCGGTCTGCATTGCGCGGATCCAGGAGGGGGTGGCGATGGACGTATCCACCATGCAGAACCTGGGCAAGACCGAGGAATACCAGGCGGCGGCCCAGACCTTGACGCGGCTGGGCGGTCGCCTGGGCATCCACTTTCCCCGGGGCGAGATTGAATACTTTACCTACCATCTTCTGGGGGCCCGCGTCCTTCGCCAGGAAGGCGGCGAGGGGGGAGAGAGCCAGGAAGACGAGCGGCTTCTCCAGGCCATTCGGCGGATGGTGCGGGAGATGGAAAAGATCTACTTTGTGGACTTTGGCGATCAGCGGGAGTCGGTCATCAACGGCATTTTTACCCATCTGCGCCCCTCCATCAACCGCATCCGGTACGGCCTGTACCTCAAGAACCCCTTGTTTGACGAGATTGTCAGCCGGTACAACAGCCTCTTCCTCAACACGCGGCTGGCCTGCCGCCATCTGGTGGAGTATCTGGGTACCGGAATCAACGACAACGAGGTGGCCTATCTGGCCCTCCATTTCGGGGCGGCCCTCCACAAGGTGAACCGGCAGCCCAATGTGCGTCCCCGCGTGCTGCTGGCCTGCGGAACAGGGCTGGGGTCCGCCATGCTGATTACCTCCCAGGTGGAAAAGCTCTTCGATGTGGAGGTTGTGGCCACAGTCTCCGGGCGGGAGGCGGCCAAATGGGATATGAACCAGGTGGATTATGTCATCAGCACCGTTCCTCTCCAGGAGCTTCCCGCCGAAAAGGTGATCCGTGTCAGTCCGTTGTTTACCGAGGAGGAGCGGGAGCGGGTGGGCGAGCGTCTCGCCCCCAAACGGGGACAAAAAGCGCGGTACGACGACGAGATTCAGGTGGCCCGCCGGCTGGTGGCCATTGTGGAGCGTTCCTGTGAGGTGAAAGACCCGGTACATCTGCAATACGAGTTTCTCAACGAATTGATGAACAGCCATCAGCTGGATGTGTCGGTTAGTTACCGCAGCCGGTTGTGCGACCTGCTTCCCCGGGAACGGATCAGCCTGGGGGTCCATTGCAGCGACTGGAGGGAGGCCATTGCCGCCAGCGCCCGGCTACTGGAAGAGGGCGGATATATTTCGGACAATTACCAGAAGGCCATTATCCGAAATCTGGAGGAATATGGTCCCTACATGGTGATGCTGCCCGGCATGGTGCTGGCCCATGCCGGCCCCGAAGAAGGGGTGGAACAGCTGGGGATGAGCTTGGTGACACTGGCGGAGCCGGTGCCCTTCGGGTACAAGGAGTATGACCCGGTGCGGGTAGTGGTTACCTTGGCGGCGGTGGACCAGGAGCGTCACCTGGCGGCCCTGGCCCAGCTGTTCCGGATTTTGAAAAATCCCAGCTGCTTCCGGTTAATTTCCACAACCAACAACCGGGATGATATCTGCCGGCTGCTGGCCGAGCATTCCAACTGAGGAGGAAGAATTATGGGGGTTATCCGTAAACGAATCGCATGTGTCTGTGGGGCGGCCATTGCCGGCAGCGCGTCTATCCGTTATCAGCTGGAGGAATTTTTTGAGCGGGAAGGGATCGACGATGTGGAGATCGTCTGCTGCCGGTTTCGGGAGTTGGAGGAGCGGATGGACCAGATCGATCTCATCGTGTCGGCCTGCAAGCTCTTCAAGGAGTATCCGGTGCCCACGGTTTGCGACATCAATTATCTCACCGGCTTGGACTGTGAAGCCACCAACCGCAAGATTCTGGAAATGCTGCGGGCAATCCCGCCGCGCCATGTGGATTGACCGGCAGCGGTTCTGGATGGGTTTGTTGCATAAATAGCCCAACTTTTTTTCTGGGAGAGAGCAGAAACTGCTGAAATTGCTAAAAAACGACGAGGTTTTGTCAATCTGGCCAAAGCGCCACCGACCAAATTGACAAAAAAGTGAATTAGTTCTTTGTTGCAAAAACAAGTTGCCGACGAATGTGTATTCGCCGGATTGAACTTAGGAAATGGCCGGGTTATGATGCTGATAGAGGAAATGATTCCCTGTTAAGTCCATCTACCCCGCTGAAACAGCCGGCGGCGCCCGAGGCCTTTCCTTTGGAGAGGAGGCACATATGGAGCACATAATCGAGCGATGTAGCGGGTTCTTTGCAGTCGTTCAAGGTGCAGGGCCAATGATCTTTGTGCCAGTGGTTATGCTGGTGACAGGGGTTTGCCTGGGCATCGGCCTGCTGAAAGCCACCAAAGCGGCAATCACGGTGGGTGTGGGATTTATCTCGGTGCAGCTGGCCCTCAACCTGGTGTGGAATACGCTGGGGCCGGTTGCCAACACCGTTGTGGAGCGGTTCGGTTTGCAGCTGGATGTAGTCGATGTAAGCTGGACGGCTGCTGCGGGGATGGGGTTTACGTCGGTAATCGGCGCCCTCATCATTCCTCTGATTTTGGGGGTCAACGTCCTGCTGCTGACCCTGGGGATTACCAAGACCCTCAACGTGGACATCTGGAATTATTGGCACTATGCCATCTCCGGCGTCCTGGCGGCAGCCATTACGGGATCGATTTTTGTAGGATTCCTGGAGGCGGCCTGTCACGCGATTATCAGTTTGAAGCTGGCGGATGTGACAGCCAAGCGTCTACAGAGGGAGCTGGGAATTCCTGGCGTATCCATTCCCCAAAGCATCTCGGTGGCGTTTACCCCGCTGGTGATGCTGCTGGATAAGGTCTACAATTCCATCCCGTTTTTGCAGGTTCGGGAGACGAAAAAAGACCTGTCGGACAACCGTTATTTCCGCTTCCTTTCCGAGCCGGCGGTGATGGGGTTCCTGATTGGGGGACTGTTGGGGCTGCTGGCAGGAAGAAGCGCCATCCAGTCGGCAGTGGTTGCGATGAATCTGGCGGCGCTGTTGCTGATCCTTCCCCAGGCCGTCCGGATCATTATGGACGGGCTGCTTCCCATCTCCCAGGCGGCGAAAAAGATGATTGCCCGCCACTTTACCGGGAAGGAGTTGTATATGGGTCTGGACTCGGCAGTGGTGATGGGCTATCCCAGCATCCAAGCAACGGGAATGATGTTGATTCCCGTTACAATTGTATTGGCATTTCTCATTCCGGGCAACCGCACCATGCCGGTAGGCGACCTGGCAGCCATCAGCTTCTTTGTGGCGTTGGTGGCGCCGCTGCACCACGGCAGCTTTCGGAGGAGCATGGTGACAGGAACATTGGTGATGGGAATCATCCTGCTGATTTCCACCTATTTTGCCCCTTTTTATACCGCTGTTGCCCACTCGACAGGCGGAATCCCTGTTCCGCAGGCGGCGGCATCCATTGTTTCCCTCTCCATTGGGAACCCCATTTCCTTTTTGCTGTGCCTTTTGCTGGGCAAGGGAGTGGCAGGGATTGTCTGGATGTTGGCAGTGACCGCCGGTGTTGTGGCTGTTTGCAAACGGGCCGAAGGGGGAACGCGGAAGGGCTGAACAAGGAGGAGCGGACAGGATGAAGACAATTTTGGTGGCCTGTGGGGCTGGGGTGGCATCCTCGGTTCTGATCAACAACGCCCTGCAGGAGCTGCTTCGGCGCAACAAGTTGGAAGCAAAGGTGATTAGCTGCCGGATTTCCCAGATCGATCGGTACCTTCCCACGGCGGACATGGTGATTACTACCGCCGCCCTCCAGGGAAGCTGTTCCAAGCCGGTGGTACAGGGAACGGCCCTGGTAACGGGAATCGGCGCGGAAAAGCTGGAACGCCATATTTTACAGCTGGTTCAGGGGGACGAGATGCCGTTGTAACCACACAAAGGGCCTGCCCTCTGCAATAGAGAAAACCGTAGAGCAAGAGGAGGAGTTGGAAGATGAAGTTCGACTTGGTGATCGATGCAAATCGTGAGTTGACCGAGACGCCCATCTGGGATAATCGGAATAGGAAGCTTTATTGGACCGATCTGTTTTCCGGGGACATCCATGAATACGACCCGGTAACCGGCGGCGACAACAGCTGGTCCACGGGGGAGATGATCGGCGCGGCTATCCCCTGCAAGGATCCTGGCAAGCTGGTTTGTGCCATTGAGCGGGGGATCTGCCTGCTGGACAAGGCCACCGGTCATCTGGAGGTTCTTGCGGATCCCAACGGGGGGGACCCGGACAACCGGTATAACGATACCCGGGTGGATGCCGCCGGCCGGATCTTTACCAGCACCGTATCCAAGAAGTACGGAAGCGACGCTTACGAGCCCACCATGCTGGGTGCTTTCTATATGATTGACACCGATGGTAATTTACAATAAGGATAAAGGGAGCGCGCACCCTCAAGAAAGGAGGTTACACCCCATGAAGAAACAGCCGGACAAGGGAAAAATCACAGCCCTG